>CALCTI010000501.1 GCA_937894105.1 uncultured cyanobacterium | reverse complement strand
GGTCATCCTCTGCCGTTCGCGAAGCTTTGGCGAGACCGATAGTGCGGTCTTAGCTATACACCATTACGCTAAATGTCCCATCAAGTGAATGTCCTACATCAGTGGAAATTGACTATATAACCGTACGCAAGTTACGCCAAATGTTCTACTTGCAGCGAGAAAGGCTAAGGGCTGTCATCAATTGAATCCCTAAGTCAAGAGCCGTAAGGGGCTCAGCCCCTAGCCTTGTTTGTTCTTAAAGGGCGCGTACTCCCCACTGCATAAGGCTTCTGGAGATTAATTGATGACACGCCCTAGATGCCTCCTAAAGTCAAAGCCCCTTCTCCCAGGGAAGAAGGGGAAAGGGGATTAGGGCTTCAGCAATTCGAGCTGTCTACAGCCTAGGAAGCCGTACCAGCAAGGGTCTTAGAACCAGCGTCATCAGGCTCAGAACTGGGGCGGGTCTGACCAAACAAATCAAACAAACGCCCTGCCCAATAGTCCACATCATAGGTGGTCACAGTTTTGTACATTGCCTGCATCCGACGCTTTTGCTCGTCCTCAGGCATATCCAACGCCAAATCTAGCGACGCGTCCATCTTGTCCATGGAATAGGGATTGGTGAGCACCGCCTCCGGCAGTTCCACCGCTGCCCCCACAAACTCCGACAAAATCAGCGCCCCTTTCTCGCCATTCTTAGCAATCACATACTCCTTCGCCACCAAGTTCAACCCATCTCGCAGGGGCGTAATCCAGCACACATCCGCTAGATGGTAATAGCTCATCAAGTCCGTCATACCAATGGACTGGGTAAATAACAAAATCGGCGTCCAGTTTAGGCGGGCATACTTACCGTTGATTTTGCCCACTAGCTGTTCAATTTGATTCTGCGCCGTTTTATACACCCGCATTCCCTCCGCCGGAGACGCACAAGCCAGCAATAACTGTACCTTGCCGTGAAGCTCAGGGCGGCGCTCCAATAGTCGCCCATAGCACTGGAGCAGCTCCTGGTTACCCTTGACGTAATCATTGCGCCCCGCCGAGACGATTAGTTTGCGATCGCCCAGCTCATCACGAATCGCCTTCATACGCTGCTGGGTTTCAGGGGCCGCCACCACATTGCGCACATGGGTAGGATTGGTCCCCACCGGGAACGCATCCACAGTGACCGTGCGCCCTTTGTAAGACACCTTAGTTACCGTTTCCTGCTCCGCCAACGCCATTCCCACCGGCGCCATATGGCTCGTTTCAGCCACCTTAACTCGCTTCGTAATTTCAACTTCCCGTAAGCTGCACGCCACATTTACAAAATTTTCAGCGTAGCGAGGAATATGGAAGCCCACAATATCGCAAGCCAGAAGACTATCTACAATTTCTTCTCGCCAGGGCAAAATATTAAACACATCCACTGACGGAAAAGGAGTGTGATGGAAAAAAGCAATGCGAGCATTAGGCTTTTTCTCACGAATATAAAACGGAACCAGCCACAGGTTGTAATCGTGAACCCAAATCAAAGCATCGTCCGCCGCCTCATCGCAAGCAGCTTCAGCAAAAAGCCGATTAATCGTTTTAAAATTTTCCCAGTTCGAAGAGCCGTAGGTGAAATGGTAAGGAAAAGAATGCAAAATTGGCCAAAAAGCCTCTTTTGAAGTGATGTGATAAAAATGCTTAACCTGATCAGCCGTCAGGGGAATACGGCGAACATTGTAGTTAGCATCATCAACGTTGATGCGCTCTTGAAACTTTGCTTTTTGACGGGCAAGAACCTGAGTCCAGGCAATCCAAGTTCCTTGCTGAACGCCAGAAAAGAAGCTTTTTAACGTTGGGACAATTCCATTAGGACTCTTTTTGTCCCGAAATCGAACCTGACCGTTTTCGTCAGTATATTCATCGTAGGGTTGACGGTGGTACAGGATAACTAAAGAAGATTTCATAGTTTGGATGCTAACAACTTATTGGTCACTGTAATCGAGAAGTCATGTGCCCTAGGGAACCCAGTTAATTCTAAAGATTTGACTTAACGTTTCTTAGAAAGCCAATTAATGTCTTAAAACTGACCTAAAGAAGTGATTCCTTGGGTTTTTACAACGTCCCAGAAAAATCCAATTCCCGATTAAGTGAACGCCGGAAGTGCCGACAAACTTAACCTTAGGCAAGCATTTTCATCTGAGATGAAAATAATGTAGTTCACTTAAACTCGTGAGAGATCAAGTTAAATTTACAGGTTAAGTCTATGTCTATCGACATAAGTTTAAGGATAAATTTTCCTTAATTTCACCCATTACATTAGCAGCTCGTTATTGTCTCGTTCAAGTTTTTAAGGATTATTGTCAGAATCCTTTGTCTTAAAAAGACTATGGCTAATCTCCTGTGTTCAATCAGGGTCTGCCAGTAGCGTTACGTTAATGGCACTTCGTAAGATAGGTATCTCTTGAGAAATCGCCAAAAGTTGATTGCTTAAAAGCACTGACCCTTTCCTTGACATTTTCATGCTCTGTTATGGAATCCAGTCACTGGAAAGAAAATAAATATCATAGGTGATCCGTATTTTGAGCCATTCAAATTAGATCGTTCTGACGACATAGTGAACGGCAACAGTTAATGAACAAGAAGGGCTGCAAGTTGAGTTTGGGAGGGAATTATTTCTTCGCAGGGGCTATGGGTAACGGAAGTTCAAACGGGAATTAGTTGCTGTTTTTTATTAAATTCTGAAGTTCAGTTTTGCAAAATGCAAACTTCAAGAAAACGCCTGATATTTTAAATGTCCAAATTATCAGGTTTTAAATTACGCCATTCAAATTACATAGCCCAAAGGAAATAAGACAAAAACAAAAGATTAAGAGTAAAGACTTAAAACTTTAAGAAGTAATGATTCTTTGGGATAGATGTGTTGAAGGAAGGCTTTAAGGGTTTGACAAAGGTTAGCTTCAAGGGGGCTGGGGGCGTTCGCCAGCTCAATCCCTCCCAAACCGGTAGTGATGCAATGTGATGGTCACTCAATTTCGAAAAGCTTGAATCTTCTGTAGATTAAGGCTCAGCCTACATTACGTTGCATTACTACCCCCAAACCTTGTGCCCACCCGCTTTACAGTCCCTAATTTATTGCTCTTATTTTGCGGACCTTTAAACTTATTGTTAGGAAAGGCGCAATATCCCTCAGGACATAGTTTTTTTGAGTGTGAAAGTTCTTAGGCGCAATTATGGCGTGCCACCTGAGCACCTCCGGAAGCCCTACCGGAATATGGGAAGGGGAAATAGGATAGATAGTGCCGTTACCTGGGACTGTCATCGGTTCAATTTCAACGTTTTGCGTGGCAAGATTTATGGTCCCTAGTTTATTTTTTAGCCCAGGCAGAGATGTCCCCTTACCGCAGAAGCTTTGGAAATGACCTATGACGTATCCTAGGGGCTTGTCAGCGCCGGACGCCGCTAGGGAGTTTGCCCTCTTTGTAAAGCTATGACTATTTCTCCGGGAACGCGATTACTACTGGATATCGCCAACAAAAATCGGTTTTGGATTGCTAGCACCATCGTTATTAGCTTTTTTACGGGAGTGTTTAACGGGGTTAGCGTGGCACTTCTGGTGCCGGTTTTGTTGGGGTTTGTAGGTGCTCAAGAGGGGTTTGGCGGGGCTCCGGGGGTGGTGGGCGATGTTTTGGCATTATTTGACGGGATTCCTGATGACCAGCGGCTGATGGTGCTGCTGGGAATCATTATTGGGGCGATCGTGGCAAAGAACCTGATGCAGCTGGTGAATACGGCGGTAGGGGGGCACTTGTCGCGGCAGTTGGTGAATGAGGCTACGTTCCGTGGATTGCGGCTGGTGTTGGGGGTGGGGATCGATTTTTACAGTCAGGTGAAGACGGGGGATTAGATTCAGAGGTGGGGCTCGGAAAGAAGCGGTGCAGTGGGGACGATTAATACCATTGTGCAAATTTCGGCGACAACGGTGACGTTGCTGACGTTTATGGGGGTGTTGTCGTCGATTTCTTGGCGGTTGACCCTGTTGGCGATCGCTTTTGGGGGCATTGTGGTCGTGACAAATCGCTGGTTTGCGTTGACGGCGAAGGCCCTGGGGCGACAGGCGATTGTGCTGGGGCGGCAGTATACCAGTCAGTTAGTGGAGACGATTGGTGGGATTCGGCTTATCAAGTCCACTAGCAATGAGCCCCAGGAGTTTGAGCGCCTAACAGGAACGATTTTGCAAAAGCAACGGGTGGAGCTGCGATCGCAAGGGTTTCGGTCCGTGGTGGCATCGGTGAATGAGCTGATGGTGGTGGTGGCATTGGTGTCCATTGTGGTGATTGGACAGTTGATCTTTGCCAACCAAACGGAGGTATATGCGGCGATTTTACTGACCTATCTATTTTTGCTCTCGCGGGTGTTGGGGATGGTGACCACCCTGGGCAAGGCTCTGAATAATCTGGCCCTGTGTACGGCGGCGGTAAACGCGCTGGTGAGCTTGCTGCGCACGGACAATAAGCACCAGGTGCCCAATGGGTCAGTGCCCTATCGTCCCCTGGAGGACGCCATTCAGTTTATTGATGTGAGCTTTCACTACCCCACCCAGAAAAAGCGCAAAACCTTGCAAAAGGTGAACCTGACCATCGCGAAAGGACAGACGGTGGCATTGGTGGGCACGTCAGGGGCGGGAAAGTCGACGATGACTGATTTAATTACTCGCTTTTATGATCCGGTTGAGGGGAAAATTTTGCTGGACGGGCGCGACCTGCGGGATCTTGATTTACCCTCCTTGCATCAGGCCATGGGGATCGTTAGTCAGGATACGTTTTTGTTTAACGATACGGTTTGGAACAATATTGCCTATGCCTGTCCCGGGGCGACGGACCAGGCGGTGCGGCAAGCAGCGAAACGGGCCAATGCGGATGAGTTTATTAACGATTTATCGGAAAAGTACGACACGGTGCTGGGCGATCGCGGGGTGCGCCTGTCGGGAGGGCAACAACAGCGGATTGCGATCGCCCGGGCCCTGTTGCGGGACCCAGATATTTTGATTTTGGACGAGGCAACCAGCGCCCTGGATACGGTGTCGGAGCGGATGGTTCAGGAAGCCCTAACGGAGTTAAGTAGCGGGCGCACGGTGTTGGTCATTGCCCACCGATTATCGACGGTGCAAAGTGCGGACCAAATTGTGGTGATGGAAAAGGGGCGAGTGGCAGAACAGGGCTCCCATAGCGAGCTGCTGGCATTGAATGGTAAATATGCTCGGCTTTATACGATGCAATTTACCGACAGTGCTACCCCCACGGCGATTCACTGTGAAAATGTGCTGGAACAGGTGGTGTTACAAGAGGCGTTTGCCCAAATGTCCCGCTGGCGGGCGATCGCCGGACTATCGGAACTGCACGGTGGCGGGCGAAAAAACGATGCCGTGCCTAAGGGGAAAAGTGCTTCAGAAGACGAAAATAACTTAAAAGACGGCAATCACAATGGGGCAGCCTATGACGAGCTAGCCCTTGGAAAATCAGACTTTAATTTGATCCCAGGGGAGAAGGAGTTGCCCCTCGATGAGTTAACGGCGATCGCCCGGGCGGTGGTGCGAGGCGTGGACGTGAGCAACATTATGGCTTACACGTTGAATCAGTTACCGGCGCTGTATGCCACTAGCCGCGAAGGGGTGAAATTTCAGCAGGAGCGTATTGACCAAGAACTGCGGGACACCATTCGAGAACAGGTGGCAGAGGCGATCGCCCACCATCGCGCCAACCCAGAGTATGAGATCGAGAGCAAAAAGCTCGCCAACATTGGACCAGTGGGAAAGCGCGAGGGCGGCTCAGTTCTTGAGCGGCTGTCCTATGAAGTGCGCACCCATTTAAATACCCTAATTGGCGTCCTAACGTTACTGTCGGATAATTTGGCAGATCGTACCGAACGTCAGGAGCTATTGCAGGAGGCTTATGGGGCGTCGATGCAGATTTTAACGGTATCGGAGCTACTGCAGGAAACCTTGAAACGTCGCCAGCTGACCCTCGACGGCAACGGCGCTTTGACCAGTATGTTGTCCCCCAATCAGCACAAAACCATGGTGGGGGAAAATATGCGGCGGGTGGAAACGGTGGGGCAGCTGGTGGCTAAGTTAACCCAAGGGCTGGAGCAGTTAACGGACCAGCTTTTGGATGACCTGTTGAGGCGATCGCCCAGTATCTCCCGCCGCCTAACGGAAGATGCCATGGACACCCTGGTCATTTCGCCGGAAGCGCCCCTATTTCGAGATATTTACAACGATGTGACGGCGCTACTGAGCCAAATTGAACATCTGGAAAAGGCAACGGTTGAGGTTTAGGGATTAAAGCGGTCAAAGAGGTTGAGGCATACCGTGAACGATGGGCTAATTTCAGTAATTATTCCGGTATTTAACGGAGCCGGCACCCTCGGGGAAACGGTGGAATCCCTTCAGGCGCAGACGGATCCCCACTGGGAAGCAATTATCGTCAACGACGGTTCGACGGATAACACCGAAGGAGTCGCTCAGGATTTAGCGCGGCAGGATCAACGGCTACGGGTCATTTCCCAGGAAAATGCGGGGCAGGCAGTGGCTCGAAATCACGGGTTAACGGTGGCGCGGGGATCGCTGATCGCCTTTCTCGATGCGGACGATTGGTGGACGGTGGATAAACTAGCGGACCAGCGACAAGCGTTGAAAAACAATGCCCCAGCAGGCTTTGCCTATAGCTGGACAGACTATGTGGACGATCGCAATCAACGGCTACACACGGGCTTTCATCTGGGTCCCAGCGGGCAGATTTTTCTAGCGTTGCTGGGCAATAATTTTATTGAAAATGGATCCAACCCCCTGGTGAGGCGATCGGCGCTGGAGGCGGTGGGAGGCTTCGAGTCGGACTATATTCCGGCAGAAGATTGGGATTTATGGTTGAAACTGGCGGCAAAGTTTGAAGGCGTCGCCGTATCTAAGCCCCAAATCCGCTATCGCGTTTCCGCCTCTTCCTCATCCGCCAGCCTGCACCGCCTGGAAAATGCATGCGTACGCGTCCTGGAGCGCCATATTGCCATCGCGCCCCAAGAATGTGCCGCCGCCGCCCAACACCTAAAACGTCCCGCCAAAGCCAGATTTTACAAAGGATTAGCCTGCAAAGCCTTAACCGCAGGGGCACCGACTCGCCAGCGAGGTTTAAATTCCGCCAGATTATTGACCTTAGCCATTGCCAATCGACCGTCACTGCTAAGCGAGGCGAAGTTCCTGATCGTAATGGCGGTAAAGATTGGGTTGATTTTGGTGCTGTCGGTGGAGGGGATGGAGCGATCGCGCCAGTGGTTTAAGAAGAACAGTAAGGTGCATGATTCACCCACTAAATCACGCACCGAATCGCCCATCGACAGATGACCAGCACTGTGGGGCAAATCCTGTGGTGCGTTATCAATGCACACCCTACCGGTTATGTAATCTACAGGGCAGCGACGGGCGTTTTTTCTGCCGCTGTATTGGCTTCTGAGGCGATCGCCACATAAAGCCGATTCAACGCAGCGATATAAGCGTAAGCGGACGCCACCACAATATCCGTATCAGCAGAATGTCCCGCAAAAATACCCGAGTCGTGGCGCAGACGGATGGTCACTTCACCCATGGCATCAATGCCCTTGGTCACCGACTGAACCGAAAACTCAATCAGCTCGTTGGGGATATCCACAATGCGACTTACCGCCTGATACACCGCATCCACAGGGCCGGTGCCCACCGCCGCATCGGTTTTTTCCGAACCATCGGGAAGACGTAGGGTTACCGTTGCCGTAGGAGCTGACGGGTTACCACAGGACACTTGTACCCGCTCCAGCCGGAACGATTCAGGTACCTGGCGAATTTCGTCATTTACGATCGCCTCCAAATCCCGGTCCGTAATTTCCCGCTTTTTATCGGCCACGTCCTTAAAGCGCAAAAACGCCTTATTCAGGTCCGTATCGGACAGCTCAAAACCCAACTGCCCCAGCCGCGTGGCAAAGGCATTGCGCCCCGACAGCTTGCCCAGCACGATGTTATTTTCCGTGCGTCCAATGGTGGCCGCATCCACAATTTCGTAGGTAAGCTTATTTTTCAGCATCACATCCTGGAGAATACCCGACTCGTGGGAAAACGCATTCGCCCCCACGATCGCCTTATTAGGCTGCACCAACATGCCGGTCATATTGGACACCATGCGGGAGGTCTTATAAATTTCCTCCAAATTAATATTGCTGAGGGGATCTTCCGACGCCTCCGCCTTGCCAAAGAACGGATTGTAAAACGATCGCCGCACGTGCAACGCCATCACCAATTCTTCTAAGGACGCATTCCCTGCCCGCTCGCCAATGCCATTGATCGTGCATTCAAGCTGGCGAGCGCCATTTTGCACCGCCGCCAGGAAATTTGCCACCGCCAGACCCAAGTCATTGTGACCGTGAACGGAAATAACCGCCTGGTCAATATTGGGCACGTTTTCTTTAATGCCGCGAATAATGCGCCCAAACTCGTCCGGCGTCGTGTAACCCACCGTGTCGGGAATATTCACCGTGGTAGCCCCGGCCGCAATTACCCGCTCCAGCACTTCATACAAAAATTCCGGATCAGAACGCCCCGCGTCCTCCGGCGAAAACTCCACATCGTCGGTGTAGGTTTTAGCGTGGGCTACCATATCCTCGGCGATCGCCACCACCTCTGGGCGGGACTTACGCAGCTTATACTGCAAATGAATATCCGATGTGGCAATAAACGTATGGATGCGCCCCTTCGCCGCCGGCTTCAGCGCCATCCCCGCCGCGTCAATATCCTTCTTCGTGGCCCGCGCCAATCCACAAATGGTGGGACCATCGGGCGTGCCGACCAAATCGGCAATAGTCTGCACCGCCTCAAAATCCCCCGGACTGGCAAAGGGGAACCCCGCCTCGATTACATCCACACCCAATCGAGACAGTTGCCGGGCGATCGCCAGCTTTTCCTCACCATTCAGCGATGCACCCGGAGACTGTTCCCCATCTCGCAACGTTGTATCGAAAATAATGACGCGATCAGGCTGTGAAGTCATAAGAATTTCCTCCTAGGTTCGAGGTCAGAGACTAGCGGCTGTGGTTGGACCGGCGAATCCCCTCATCAATATCTAAACGTCCAAGGACTCTGGTTGGAGCTCTTGACAGTACCTTAGACAATAACAATGAAATGGCGAAATAGCGCCAGGTCACAGTTTACTCAACTCCAAAGTGAAGTTAACCAATTCCCAACTAAGCTTCATCAATCAGCAACGGCTGACCCACCGCCAATAACTAAACCGTAACGCTTGAAAATTCACCGTAAATTTTCAAGCAGTTACCCCTTGACTCGCCAAATTTTATCCGCCAAATTTTATCTGCCAAGCTTTTTTCGCCATATAGTTCTTATCCATCAGATTTTTCAATCTGTTTGCGAATGGAATTTAAATCAATGTAGCGATCCGTAGCGTTGCGCAACTCCCGAGCAATCATGCCCTCCGTGGACACCACAGTAATGTGGGTACTTTTTGAGCGCAATAGCTCGATCGCCCGCTCAAAATCCCCATCCCCACTGAACAAAATCACCCGATCATATTGCTCAACGGTGTTAAACATATCCACCACAATTTCAATATCCAGGTTCGCCTTTTGGGAATGGCGTCCAGAGGTATCGTCGTAATACTCCTTCAGTATTTTCGTACGCACCGTGTAGCCCAAATTAATCAACGCATCACGAAATCCGCGCTGGTCTTGGCTATCTTTTAGGCCGGTGTACCAAAATGCGTTAACCAACTCGACGCCGGACTGCTCAGAGAAATAGGCTAGAACGCGCTTTGGGTCAAAAAACCAGCCGTTTTTCTGCTGAGCGTAAAACATATTGTTGCCGTCCACAAAAATGGACATACGTTTGTACAAGCTTTGCATAGGTAACACTTGTAAGGGTAGGAAGGGAGCAGAGACGACATGGCACGGGACCACAGTTGCCAATAACGTAAGTCCCCAGGCGGTATGCCCCAGAGACAAACTAGTGTCACTAAAGGCTGCCATGGTCGAAGGACGCTCGGGCTATTGCGATCGCCTTAGGCCGTCTCTAGCGACGATGGGCTGAAAATGCGGAGCCGACAAACGGGACCGAAAAACTGAGCGAGGGGAAATAAGGCAAGACTGCCTTCAAGGGCTGCACAGGATCTGCGCAATAAAAAACCGATTTAAATACTGATTTATAGCTGCCGCTTTAAAAATCGCTTTCACGGTCGGGAAAACCGAAGACAATGAAAACCGGCAGCAAAGGCGAGAGTGGTTTTAGAAACAGGGACTGAGTAATAAGAAGGACTCTGTCCCTATGCACAGTACCTAATGTCACGAAGAGCACATTCAACCCAATGGGGCGCATTGAAAGAAAAGATAGAAACGAAGAGAATAAGGTCAAGCGAATGAACCTAAAACCAATCCCTTGCCCATGGCTCACAGACGGAAGCAAGTCAACCTGAACGAGCCAAATCACAAGTCAAACTTTGTAAGATTTAGATCCTGAAACACTAGAAAGCTAAAAGTTAAGTTTCAGAAGGCTCAAGACCCCATCAAATCTCAAGCAGCATAAACCCTAACCTTAAGCATCGTCACCTCAAACTTCAGCAATTTGCGAAACTTTGGAGTAAAAATGACTGAACCAGAAATATTTAAAATAAAGTTCCCGGCTCCTAGAATGCCTCCTTACCTTGCCTCCAAAGGATGAGAGTTGTCGCTTTTTGTTTTTTGTTAAGTCCCTAGCTTTACATAAGTTTTGTTGTATTGCCCACTTCTTATGACAGATTTTTCTGTGATTTCTTCCCCTCCCCTTTCTCTACCTTCAGCATCGGTTGTAATCATTGGTGCAGGACTCACGGGATTGGTTGCGGCCCAAAGCTTGCGGCGGCGAGGATACCAGGTCCTGGTGCTGGAAAAGTCCTTGGGGGCGGGGGGGCGGCTTAACACGCGACGGGTGGACGGAATAAAGGAAGACCGGGGGGTGCGGTACCTTGACGGTGGTTTGCCACTGGTGTCCCAGTTGATTCAGCCACTGGTGGAGCGGGGAGTAGTGCAACGGTGGCCAGGGACGGGATTTCAATACTTGCAGTCCCATTTAGAGAGCGTTGCGACCGGGAATCGCTATTGTGCCCCAGGGGGGATTTCCCAGGTAGCAAAAGCGTTGGCTCCGGGGCTGGATATTTTGTTTAATCACCGGGCGATCGCCCTGGCCCCACTCCCCCCCAATCCATCATCGAGCGCCCCAACCGTTGATGGGCAATGGACCATTTACTGTGATCATCCACGCACTGACCTCCAAGAAGGAGACAGTAACCAGGAATTCGAGCAAATTCAAGCAGCGACGTTGGTGGTGACGGTACCGGC
>CALCTI010000500.1 GCA_937894105.1 uncultured cyanobacterium | reverse complement strand
TCCTGTGGGGGTGTGCGCCTATGTTGTGGGTGGGGCGGGGGTAGGGGGAGGAGATTGTGGATGCTTGTGGACCGGGGCGGGAGTTGGCGGGGGTGGTGTTGTATTTGTTGACGGATGACGGACAGGGGCGACCGGTGAAGTCGCGGCGGGAGCTGGAGGTGGAGTTGGGAGCGTTGGGGCGGGATATTGAGTCGCTGGATTTGGTGCTGGATATTTTGGTGGCGTCGGATTTGGTGGTGACGGATCCGAAGTTGGCGGACCATTTTCGGCTGGTGCATGATTACCTCGCTGAGTTTGTGCGGAAAACCCAGGGGACTGCGTTACAGATTGAGTTGGGACAAGAGCGGCATAAGCGGCAGGGGCTGGAGCGAAGCGTTGGGGATTTGGAGCGGCGACGGCGGCAAATTGAGCGGCGCATTAAATGGTTAAACGTAGCCTCGGTGACGGGGCTATTGATTTTTGGGGGTGTATTTTTCTGGTCGACGCGCGCTTTAGACCAGGTAAGAGTTGCAACTCAGTTGGAAAAAGATAGCCGATTGGCTCAACGAGATTTTGAGGTTCATCGGGAATTAGAGGCGCTATTGGCTTCGACCCATACGGGGCAAAAACTCAATGGCGTGGTGGGAAATGACTCTCTTGATACCTATCCAACGGTGCAGCCGGTTTATCGACTGAACGAAATGCTGCGGCAAATTCGTGCCCGCAACACCCTGAAGGGGCATTCCAACTGGGTTAATAGCGCGAATTTCAGCCCCGACGGAAGCACCATCGTTTCCGCTTCCGATGACCAAACGGTGAAGCTGTGGGACGCGAGGACCGGCGAAGAACTGCGCACCCTGAAGGGACATTCCAACTGGGTTTTGAGCGCGAGTTTCAGCCCGGACGGTAGCACCGTTGTGTCCGCCGCCGATGACCAAACGGTGAAGCTGTGGAAAGTGGAAACATTGGAGGAATTATTGGCGCGGTCCTGTGAGTGGTTGACGCCTTATCTCACCAGTAGCCCCGATGTGGATGACGAAGACCGAGCCCTCTGTGGTTTGCCGCCCCGTGAGCAGGAATAGTTTGTGGCAAATTTCCCAGGCTATCCTTGGAAATATGTGGGGGGAATCAAACCATGGCTAAGCTGCCAATTCTGCAAAAAGAGCAATCTTATACGTTTCGCTCCTATTTTGAGATGCCCTATGAAGCGGACGAAATCCTTGCTGAATTTGACTGCGCCCTAAGAAAAACTCGCCTCACCCTTCCCCAAACTACCGAACCCCTAGACTATCTACCTGCCTTACAGGATCGCATCGAAGGCACCCTGCCGTTTATCAGCCTGAGCAACGAAGCGGCAAGGCGGGAAACCCTAGTATCACCAATAATGCTGGAAGTAGTGCGCGACGGTCAGTGTCAAATGCGCATCGAATATCCCCTGACCGTGAACAATTGGCTAAAAGGAAATTTTGATTATTTGTTGCGATTGCGAAACAGCCTGCCGGTGCTGGAAGCAAAAAACGACGACCTCACCCGAGGGTTTACGCAGTTGGCTGTAGAGCTCGTAGCCTTATCCCATGTGGAAGATCAAACAATTTTGTATGGTGCGGTCACCATGGGAGATATTTGGCGCTTTGGGCAATTGAATCGCGACACCAAAGAAATCACCCAAGACTTAAAGCTATTTAAAATCCCCGACGATCTGGCACCGTTGCTAAAAAGTATTCTAGGTATTTTACGGAAAGATTAGACCTCCTGCATAAAGCAAAACCACTGGAAGCCCTCACCCTCTAGCCCCTTATCCCCAAGGAGAAGGGGAGCAAGATCGGTCAAAACTCCACGTCTCTGAAGTCCCCCTCCCTGGGGAGAGGATTTTAGGGTGAGGGCTTCGAAGATTTTGCGTAAGGCCCCACAGCAATACTGAAGTTGCCTAAGGCTAAGGGTTTAAACAAGCAAATGCCCTGGATTGAGTAATAAATCCAAGGCATTTTTTATGGTTTATTGGCTTCCAAATTCACTCCCAAACTTATCCCAAAATTCTTGGGAGCTGGGGACAAAAGAGGTTAGCTGATGGATGCTCCGAAGAAGGTGAAGCTGCTTTGGGTCACTTGAGCTGCGAAGGTATTTTGCAAGACTAGCTTGGAGCCTTCGTCACCTCCCAGAATTACCTCCGTATTGATTTGTAGCCCAATTTGCACCTCGCGGATTTCCAGTTGGGCAAAGGTTAGACCGTTGATGCCCAGCTTATCCAACAGGGGATCGAAGTCGACAATGGTGTCAATGCCGCGACCTAGACCATAGTCGAAGCGATCGCCTCCAGCGCCGCCCATCAACATATCGTCGCCCATGTCGCCCGACAGCACGTCATTACCGTTGCCGCCCATCAACATATCGTTGCCTTTACCGCCGTTGACCACGTCGTCATCGTCGCCACCCATAACCTCGTCGTCCCCTTGGTTACCGTTGACGCGATCATTGCCTCGGCCGCCATTGACGCGATCGTTACCGCCGCCGCCGAAGCCCACAACGACGCCCGCATAGCAATCAATCAAAACGTAACCGCCGTCGCCGATGACCATATCGT
This sequence comes from uncultured cyanobacterium, assembly GCA_937894105.1. Lineage (GTDB taxonomy): Bacteria > Cyanobacteriota > Cyanobacteriia > CACIAM-69d > CACIAM-69d > CALGDE01. The sequence goes on along the minus strand of CALCTI010000500.1, from coordinate 716 downwards.
CACCGTCGCCGCCATTGACCATGTCGTTGCCGTCACCGCCGGACACCGTATCGTCACCGCGATCGCCCGACACCGTATCATCCCCAGCGCCGCCGCTAACGGTATCGTTATCCGCGCCGCCATTAATGGTGTCATTGCCGCTACCACCGGTAACGTTGTCGTCGCCCGCATTTCCGTTGAGGAACAGGTCGCTAACAACACCGCGCAAATCGGCAAAGAAATCGCCGCCACCGCCGAGCCCAAATAGCTCTGGCACACCGTCCGGCAACACATCGCCCACCAGCTCGACAATATCGCCGCCGGCTCCCAGGAACCCATCTAACGGCAGCTCCGAATCAATATCAAAGGGCAGGGCGATCGCAAAAGCACTGAACTCAATATCGGCGCTGGCTTGGAACTGTTTAAAAGAGAACACCCGGCGAGTGGTGGGATCTGAATTTTCCGTATCATCGGGCACGTTGATCTTCAATCCACCACTAAAGCTTTGCCCCGAGAAATTGTAGCCACCGTTCGCCTTAAAACCACCGACGCGCACATTGGCATCTTGATCCGACGACGGTAAATCCACATCCACGGCACCGCCGAAGTCAATGGTTTGTAGGTTGAAAGAGAAGGATGACGAGAAGCTGACTTGGGAGAAGTTGAAGCTAAATTGGGGCTCGTCAGAATCGGGCAAGATCGCAAAGAAATCGAGAATTGTATCGATAATGCTGCTG
>CALCTI010000499.1 GCA_937894105.1 uncultured cyanobacterium | reverse complement strand
ATGCTCGAATCTCCGTACTCCTGCATCACTGCCACCACCCCCTCCTCATGGGGAGCCGCAAAACTGGTGCCGCTCGCATAAAACACTCCCCCATTAGGACGCAGCAGCGCCACATCGGCTCCCGGAGCCACCAGCCCCACCGATCCCCGCCCATCCGTATTACTTTCGCGTCCCACCAGACGACTGCCCACGCCGCGCACCACATTGCCCAAATTGGAATAGTCCACCTTGGAAAACTTGCCTTGGAAACGCCCCGTGGACGCAATATTAATGCCGTTAAAGGTATCCGTGGGAATGGAAATTCCCCCGCCCCCTTGATTTCCCGCAATGGTGTATAGCACATCGTGCACCCGCGCCGACCAGTCCACACAGAGGGTCAACAGGGCATTCCCATCCAGCACATTGCGAATTCGGCGATCCTGGGTGAGCGGTTCCCCAAAGCTAAAGTTAATGGCCCGCACCCCGCCTTCCTGTTGGCGAGCCACCGTTTGACTGGCTAAACACTCTCGCCCTTGACCATTGGGTGCCCCCCCCTGCCCAAACCCCGTTGCCGCCGCATAAAGCCGAGCTTCAGGGGCCACTCCTCCCGCCAGCTTATGGCGTGCCAACATCACCCCCGCCACCGCGTGGGCATGACCATCCACCCACTCCCCCGGCTGAGCACGTCGGTTCAATAGAAACAAGCCCGTTGGCGAAAATAGGGTCGATGCGGTGACTCCCTTATCAAAGGCGTACAGCCCCGGTCGTCCAATTTCCACCTGTCCCAGGGCCACCTTGCGCCCCAGCAGATTGTATGGGGATCGGTGGAGTCGTCGCGCATCGATGCCTTCGGGACCTGTGGTGTTGACTTTGACCTCCGCGGCGATCGCCCGATCACCCAGGGACATCAGCGCCCCGCCTTGCCGTAGCCCCTCACCCAGCCCTAACAGAATCACAGGCAGTGTAACGATTCCGCCAGCCAAACCAAGCCATTGCTTCATGGGTCGCTCCAAAGGTCACACCGCCATCAGGGAAAATATGGGTAAAGACAGAAAAAAGAGATTGTAGAAACGCCCAACAACAGGGTTTTAGGGAAAGCCTAAAAGGAGAATTGAGAAAATCAGAACCGTCGAAAAAAATCCGTAGAAAAGCGGG
>CALCTI010000498.1 GCA_937894105.1 uncultured cyanobacterium | reverse complement strand
GTTACGCCGTGGGGAGTAAGTGCCCTTTTAAAATAAAAATGCTATTGGCTAAACCCCTTACAGCTACTGACTTTGAAATTTAAATGATGACAGCTTTTAGCAAAGGCTTTCCGTTAGCAAAACCGCGATCGCCCGTTCCATCAGCCCCGCCATTGTTTGGCTAGCCACCCCGGCACCATTGCCATAGCAGGACCGAGCACCCCAGGCGATCGCCGGCCAGTGACCCACCGGAGCGCTGCGATCACCGTCCAAGTCTTCTCGATAAATCCATTCATCGCCGTTACGCCATTCCACAGAAACGCAAAATTGTTCGTAGTTGCCCCCCGCCGCGTGCCACACTTGCGCCTGGGCGGCGAAACCGAAGCGATCGCCACTCCAGTAGCGCCATAGATTATCTACGGTGCGCAAATCAGTTATGGGCAATCGTTGCCAATCTTCCGGGGCGATCGCCCCATTAGCTGGCATTCCCATCGCCGCTGCTAATAAATCCCGCGTCATCCGATCCGCTTCCACCCATTGCCCAAGCCCCAAATGCTGATTCAACGGTGCGTAATCTAATCCCACCTCCGATGCGAAGGGGTTAGGCTCGGGATCCGCCGGTTCCGTAGACGTAAAGTCAGACTGCAAGGCAGAGGCGCTTGATGCACTTGGTGAATTTAGCTTTTCGTTTAGGGAATCATTTAGGGCGTTTAACTGGCGATGGTGGGCATCATGCCAATGTTGCAAGGTTTGTAGCTGTTGCTCAAGGCGATCAAAATTCTGAGCAGGGTCTACGAATTCGGCGGTGTTATTTTCAGAGGGCTTGGCACCCTGGGGGAAACGACCGGCGATCGCCAATGTAAAACTACTGCCCAACGCCATCCCCACCAGTAGCCACAGCACTTCCATTAATTAAGGGTTTTTCTAAGAGGTTTTCGCCTGTCGCCAGACCTGCCAGCTAATGTAGGTCAAGACCCCCGTGCCGGCGATCGCATAAATGGGACCACTGGGAATTCCGGCAAAAGCTAGGGCCAGGGATCCCACCCACAAGGTCAGGGCATAAATAAACAACACCGTGGCCCGATGGGACAATCCGGCGCTAAGCAAACGATGGTGCAGATGACGTTTATCCGCGTGAAATGGGGATTTACCGCTGCGCAGGCGATCCAAAATTACGGCGGACATATCCAACAACGGCACCGCCAAAATCACATAGGGCAATACCACTGAGGTCACTGCCGCAGCTTTGACCAAGCCGATCGCCCCCACGCCGGCCAAGGTAAAGCCCATAAAATAGGACCCGCCGTCCCCCATAAAAATCTGTGCCGGGTTGAAGTTGTAGCGTAAAAATCCTAGGGCAGCTCCCGCCAACGCCGCTGCAATCAATGCCGCCGCCGGTTGTTCCATAAATAGGGACACCACCAACATCACCACCGCCGAAATTCCCGACACTCCCGCCGCTAATCCATCCAACCCATCAATCCAGTTCACCGCGTTGGTCATACCCACCAACCACAGCACCGTAATGGGCAAACTAAACATGCCCAACTGCACCAGCCCCACGCCGGGAATGGTCAAAAAATCAATACTGACGCCCACGTTCCAGCACAGGGTAGCGATCGCCACTTGCAAAAACAGTCGCACAAAGGGGGATAAGTTCAGCAAATCATCGCTTAATCCCAGGGCAAACATAGCCAGCCCGCCAATGGTCACTCCCCATACGGCGTACTCCTGGGCCTGGGGTAACCATCCAAAAGCTCCCAAGCTCCATACCACCACCAAGGCGATCAAACATCCAAGAAAAATCGACACGCCCCCCAGCCGTACCATGGGGCGATCGTGCACTTTGCGATCCCCTGGCAAATCCACCCGACCACTGCGCAGCCCGATTTTTTTCACCACGGGAGTTGTCACCATCACAACGGCGGTGGCAATTAGAAAAGCCAGTAGGTGATAAGGATAAGGAATCATACCGAGGCGGGGATAGAAGGCAGCAGCCTAGGTCAGCCAGAGTTTACTACATTTTTATTGACAGGGAATAACGGGGGATTGCCCTGGGTCATATCTTAGGTTCAATTGCCGCTCCAATCCCAACGATATGCCCGCAAATGTTACGAGATCCGCTAATTTTCCGCCCGTTTTTCGCCTAAGTGCCAGCGCCGTCCATACCATCCACGCCGCGAGACAGGTCCCCGCAGCTATGGTTTCCGCTGCCGCCTGCTATGGCGTATACCAGTCCCCGACGACATTCGTGGCGGATTGGGGCGGCGTGTTCGAGGGCGAGATATTCCTCGGGAGTAAATCCGGCGGGGATGGCAATCATGGTTTAGGGCGATCGCAGTGGGGTTCTGGTCCTAGTATGGGCGATCGCTACAGGTAGGTTTGAAAGGTTTGTTTGAGCTGAGGCAAGGTTTGGACCACGGTTTCCCAGGCCAATCGCAGATCCACTCGATCATATTGTTGAGCCAAGACATTGCGCATCCCAACCACTTGTTTCCATTGAATCTCTGGTATTTCGTCCCGGGTTTGCTGGGAGAGTCGCGATGTAGCTTCACCGACGATTTCGATGCGGCGCACAATGCCTGGAGAATGCGATCGCCCTCGAAGTCGGCTTGGGTTTTGTGTTGCAAATAGTGGGTGGCGAGGTCGATGGATTGGATGATGTCTAGAAGGGATTGATGATCGCGATCGGTTATGGCTGGGGGTAAAGGCGTTGGGCGGTGGTGAGGATGGTTTGGCGGCGGTGGGGGTTGTCGCTGGTTTGGATGGCGCGTTTGCTGACGAGGTCGACGGGGCGGTGAAGGAGTTGGGCGAAGTCATCGTGTATTTGGGCGAAGTCGACGAGGGTCCAGCGGCTTTGGTTACTCCAGGAAATGGGTAGATCAATGGCGCTGTCGGGGCGAAAGTCGTCGCGCAGGATGGAGCCGAAGCAGGCGAGTTCGGTGATTTGCCGCCGTCGGATTTGGATTTCTAGATCTTCAATAGATATCGCCTGACCCAGTTTTTGGGACAGCCATTGCAGGGGGATGGTCGAGCTGGGGGGCGATTGGGTCATGGCGAGCCTTTTGGTTGGCGTGCTTCGAGGGCGGTTTTGAGAAGGGCGATCGCTTCAGGGAGTCCGGGGATGGGAGTTGGGCAACGGGTTAAGACTTCGGCATCATCGAGGATGCTTTCGATATCGTCAATGGTGCTTTCGGAGTTGTTTAGGGTGTGTTGGAGCTGCTCTAAGCCTGTTTCTTGCTCACCAATGACGATGGTGTAGAAATGTGTAAACAGCAGATTTGTATGGATCTCAATGCCCTGTTTCCAGTGTTGGATAGCTTCGGGAAGGTTGTTGTCTAAGGCGCAAATCAGTCCAAGATTGAAGATGAGCCATCCTTGATCCGGTTTGAGTTTAAGGGCTTTGGTGGTGTGGTGTTTGGCAAGGTCAAGGCGATCGCATTCTAGATATAACCAGCCAAGATTCCCATGGAGACTTGAGTTTTTTGAGTCGAGCTCGATTGCTTTTTCGTAACTGGCGATCGCGTCTTCCTTTTGACCCAGGTCTGACAGTGCATTGCCACGGTTGTTGTACGCCGCTGCATCGTTGGGGTCGAGCTCGATTGCTTTTTCGTAACTGGCGATCGCTTTCTTATAGTTTTTTGCCCCTTGTTGTGCACTCCCCAAACCGTTCCAATGATTTGTGCTGTCTGCTTGGATCACAATTGCTCGTTGAAATGCCCGCTCCCCCTCTGGCGAAGGTGTTGGCTTTCCTTTTATAAGCACCAATGCCCAGCCGGAAGAACTCAAGGACTGAGCTAGGCTGCGCTTCAATTGGTTTGCCTGCTCCGGTACGTCTGAGTCCACGTCAAAAAAGAGTTGCAATGCCTCTAAATATTTTTCCTGGCGATGCAACCAATCCCCCCGCGCCAACTTAACGATCGCCCCGCACTCCACCGCAAACTGCGCCTTAAACCAATCCCGCCGCCCCAACTCCTCCAACAGCTCAATCAATTCCTGCACCGATTCCAAGTCCGCCGAAAAGCTGCGCAATCCCCCCTGCAAAATTTTCAACCGTTGTCGCCCCTGCGCTGGCCAGTGGGGCGCAAACTCCTCAATCCTCTCCAGAACTCCCTCCGTCCAACTCCGGTCATACTCCCAACCCAACACAAACCAAGTCACCAACGATCGCCAGCCCGCCTCTTCCCCCAACCAAAACTGATGGTGAATCCAATCCGCCCGTAACTGAGCGCTCGCCTCATCCTTCAACAAATCTGTCGTATCCGTAATCCACCGCGACTTATCCTCCACCT
>CALCTI010000497.1 GCA_937894105.1 uncultured cyanobacterium | reverse complement strand
GCCACGAAACCTCGTTTGGAACTTTGCGAAAACATGTCCCTATTCAGCAACGCCCTCAGGCTGTTTCAAGCTGCACGACAGGTTCTGACTAGGGGCTGTCATCAATTGAATTTCTAAGTCAAGATGAATTTCTAAGTCAAGATCCGTAAGGGTTTCAGTCCCTAGCCTTGTTTGTTTTTAAAGGGCGCGTATTCTCCACTGCATAAGGCTTCTGGAGATTAATTAATGACACGCCCTAGGCAGTATTCATACGATTCGCAAGCTGCCTCGTTTTCAGTCCCACTTCAATCGTTTCTAACAGCTTGGTCATGCCCGTTGTATTCACCATCTCAGGCACCACACCTAACTTCTTCGACGTTTGCATCGCCCCTTCCGTCAGGGAATGGCTGGCGTAGCCTGTCACAATAATCACCAAGTCGGCGCCAGAAATTTGGCTTTCTCCCTGGTGGGCCAAGCTCACGCCACTTTGGGTTGAATACCACACCAGCTCCACCTGGGAATCGCGCAGCCGATTTTTTACCGCCGTTTGCAGGCGATCATGCCCTCCAAAAATCACCACCTTCCCCGCCAGCTCCGTGTACAGCTTTGGGCGACGTTCGCTGGAGCGGTGGCGGGTTCGGGGCTGTAGCTCTGAGCCTCGGTCCACCCGCGCCCGATTTTGCATCGCCTTGTCATAAATAAACATCAGCGTTTGCTCGTAACTGCCGCGCACCCGAGCCACGGCCCCCTCTTCGCTGTAGGTATTAATTTGCTTAATCAGGGTTGTTACCACTTCTTCCAACCCACTGATCGCTCTCAAATCGTTCACATAACCCTTTATGGCGATCGCCGCATCGGTAGCGCTAAAAAAGTCCGTTTGCTCCCGAATCATATCGAGCAAATCTTCCTTGAGCTGCTGTCTCCAAACCCGATCTTGGGCATGCTGTTTTTCTTCTAATAATCGCTCTTCCTGTAGGATTAATTGGCGATCGGCTATTTCCGCTGCCCTTATTGGCGCATCTTCAATTTGCTTTTCAATATCTGCCTTTGTTTCCAGAAGTTGCTGACGATTAACGCTGTCACCAAACTCCGCCTCGGGAAGCTGCTCCAACGCCTGAAGCACTGAAGTTAATAACCCTTCCAATCGTTTTTCAAGCTCCCCTAAAGCATCTTGATAGTAATTATCTCGCTGCTTTTCCAATCGCCTTGTTTCAATTTCCTCCTGGGCATTTTTAACCAAGGCTTGAACTGAGTTTTCCAGTTCATCCAATTCCGTTAAATTCAACACTTATTTCTCCTTACACACGAAATAAATATCGTCGAGATATTCTTCACACACGACTCTCCATCGAGGAGATAACGTCAGCCCAAAAGTCAAGTAGTTGTCAAGAAAATACAGTCGCGAACAAGGTTGGAAAAGTTATCTTTTATCCTTGCAGAACAAGGACGAATCCCCTTTTTAAGGACTGTAACGGTCTTTGCATAATCTTTCTTGACAAGAGTTTCTTGGCAACAGTTTCTTGGCAACAATCTTAGGGCTGATTTTTCGTCAACTTGACGCTAGAGTCTGTTCCCATCCTAGCGCCCCGAGGGGGAACAGGTTGGCTATTTGCAATGTAATGTCTTGGGCCCTTTCTCCCTTTGCTATCCCCTTGTTAGTCGACCCCTCAAAGGTTGCGACACCACTAGGGATCGGACAGAATCGGTAAAATTGGTAGAAGGGGCGATCGCCCAACACCCTGTAAAAACCATTCCTCAATACCCCGTCAATACCCTCCAGCCAATACCCCCAGTCAAGATATATTAAAGGCGCAATCAAGCAGCAAGACCTATGCTCTATCGACGCTTTGGTAAGACCGAATTGTCCATGCCGGTATTTTCCTGCGGCGGCATGCGCTACCAGCAGGCGTGGACAGATTTAAAGCCTGACACCATTAAAACCGAGGGACAGAGAAATCTAGAAGCGGTCATTCGTCGCTCCGTTGACCTAGGCATTAATCATATTGAAACAGCGCGAGGTTACGGTAGTTCGGAAATGCAGCTTGGGTGGATTTTGCCTCAGCTTCCTCGCCATAAATTGATTCTTCAAACGAAGGTTGGTCCCCGCAAAAAGGTAGAAGAATTTGAAGAAAATTTCCATAAATCCCTTCAATATTTACAGGTCGATTATGTCGATCTTTTTGGGGTTCACGGCATTAATACCCAGGAGGATTTAGACAATACTCTGCGTCCCGGGGGCTGTTTAGAAAAGGCGCTGAAATGGAAAGAACAGGGCAAGTTACGACATATTGGATTCTCTACCCACGGTCCCACCCACGTAATTGTGGACGCGATTAAATCAGGACAGTTTGATTATGTAAATCTCCATTGGTATTACATCAATCAATTTAATTGGGCGGCGATCCAAGCTGCAACGGATTTGGATATGGGGGTATTTATTATTAGCCCCACCAACAAAGGAGGGTTGCTCAATGATCCGCCAGACAAGCTGCTGGATCTCTGTCGCCCCCTAAGTCCAATGGTGTTTAATGACCTGTTTTGTTTGAGCCATCCTCAGGTGCATACGTTGAGTTTGGGGGCGTCCAATCCGAGTGATTTTGATGAGCATTTAAAAACGCTGGACTTTCTGGATCAGGCGTCTGAGGTGCTGCCGCCAATTTTGCAGCGGCTGGAGGAGGCAATGGTGGAGGCTTTTGATACGGCGCTGGGGATCGGTGAAGGGGAGTCCTGGAGGCGATCGTGGCATCGAGGGTTGCCGGAGCCCCACCATGTGCC
>CALCTI010000496.1 GCA_937894105.1 uncultured cyanobacterium | reverse complement strand
TCCTTCTCGTATTTCAACCCAGTTGCCCGGCAACACTTCTCCGGTTTCAACGGACACCGACTCCACGGTTCGATCAGGCTTGACGCGATAAACAATGGAACTGCCGTCACTTTGGGGCAATACGGCCGCCGCAGGAACGGCAAGTCCTTGACCAAAGGATGTGGCCACCTCCCCTCGTAGAAACATCCCCTTGCGCAATCCGGTGGACGATCGCAAAGCCACCTTCACCGTTGCTTGACGAGAATTAGGATCAATTACGGGATCAATTTCCCGCACTTGCCCTACCAACTTCAGTTTTTGGTCGGAATCTGAGGTCACCCGCACCGGCAGCCCCGGTCGAATGCGGCTAATTTCCGTTTCCGGCACGGTCAAATATAGTTCAACCACGCCCCCTTCAATAATGGAAAACAGCTCCGCCTCGTTGCTAATTAAGTCGCCCACCTTCACCTGGCGGTCCGCCACCACCCCTGTGGTGGAGGCCACCACCCGTGCCTGACGAATTCTGACCCCTAGCTCCTGCACCTGCCCCTGGGCGCGGAACAAGCGAGCCCTAGCCTGGGCAATAGCCTCCTGACGGGGTCCTCGCTGTAGCTCCACAACGCGCACCCGTGCCTCAGCAAGGATTGACTCCGCCTGATCCCGTGCTGCTTTTGCCCGCCGTGCTTGGGCTCTGATTTCCATGAGGCGGTCATTAGAGATTGCGCCCTGTCCTTCTAGAACGGCGTTGTCCTTAAGGCGCTCCGTGGCCAGTTCTAACTCCGCGATCGCCTGCTCCAATCCAGCGATCGCCTGCTTTTCCCGCTGTTGCGCTTGGGCAACCACCTCCGGGCGCGTTCCCCGTTCCAGCTCAGCTAGCGCCGCCCTGGCTTCTTGAAACGATGCCTGGGCCTGAGCCAATTGAGTCCGAAGTATGGAATCGTCCAGCACTGCCATGGGCTGATTCGCCTGAACTGACTGCCCTTCAAACACCAGAATTCGCATTACCTGAAGCCCCGTTGCCTGGGACTTCACCGGCACTAGCTCACGCGCTTCAACGGTGCCAGTGGCGCTCAGAAATTGACGAATTTGAGCTGGCTGGACCGGGGCAACGGTGACGGACTTAGAAGCTCCCGTTTGCTCAGCAACGGCGGCGGGATCATCACCGTTGCCATCTTCCTGTTCGCCGCTGGCTTGGCTTAGCCAAATCCCTGCTCCCAAACTGACAACAATGCCCACGCCAAACCCTATGAGCAGCACCCGAGAACTGACCCAACCTTCGTTACCCAGACGCAGCACCTGTCTTAAATATGGGTTACGCAAACTCCAGCGCCGCAGGTTTGTCTTGGACTGGGATCGCTTTAGGGGCAAGGATTGGGGATTCTGGGACGGGCGCTCGGTGGACTCAGGGGACATATGTTTTCGCCGGAATTTTTTTGGCAAACTTTGAGGCAAAATTTAGGCGGGCGAATATGAAGAATCGTTAATTTTTGCCTATGTATAAGGGTAGCTCAAGGGCTGAAATTTGCGATCGCCTATTGGTCCGGTTTGCTAACCCTCCTCTGGCATGGGGGATTAATTCTTGGAAGTTCCTAGTTTCCCAAACCCTTGCCCCTGGCGAAGTACAGCACAAAAGCCAGTCCTTTGTGGTGAGGGAAGGAACTTAAGAGGAGAGCAAGGGGTGATGCAAGAGCCCTACTTTTTGGCAGGACGTTCCGGAACGCTCATTGTGGAATTAATCGTATATTTTTTAATCTTTTTAAAAGGTTTGATTGTGCATCTTTTAATGGTTTTTGGTGAGCCGATCCTTCAGTTGAGATGTTGTTAATTCAAGCTCTTATTGCGGGAAAATATCTATCTACCAAAAGGGGGATTTGCTTTTGAAATCTAAATTTTAAATACTTAAGTTCTTTAGATGTTTTGGCGTCCAAACGATTCAGTGGCACAGGGTTGTTATGGTGGCGATCGTCACTGTTTATCTTGAGAGAGAGACTGGTAGAACAGGGTAAAACCACCAAAAGGTGACGGTTTGGAGTGATCAAGATCACACGGTCTAAATTGTGCGATCGCATCCACCGCTCGATTCTAATTTCACAATAGGATTAGTTAAAACTAGTTTCGTTGCTTGTTGTTCATCTAATATTTGGAGCTGAATCGTGCAAGCGAAAAATGTTATTCGCCGTTTAGTCGAAAAAGCCCTGTATTTGCGGCAGCTAACCCCGGATATTGAAAACCAAATTAATTCTGAACTTAGTCGCCTAGGTTATGTTTCTGAGGCTGAATATGAAGCTTTAGAGTTGCTAATGTGCGAGATGGACGAAGGACGAATTGAGTTGGTTTCTAGCTTTTAATCCTGCTTAATTGCAGCTGTTACAGCCGTAGCCCTTTTGTGTTGAATGGTGTCGCTAAAAGTAGCCGTACTATTGACTCCACCGACGCTTCGCGAGCGACAGTATTGGTGCTGGCTGTCTGCATTGCTAATTAACGAAGTCACCATGACCGATGACACGCCTTAACGAGCTGTGCCGTGGGAAAAAACTACGGCTGCTGTAGCCAAAGGCTCTGTAAGAATTGCTGGAGGGCAGTTTTCACTTCTTGGGTGCAGTAGGGCCTTGGTGGGCTGTAGATTATGGGCAGCCACAGCAAGATATCGTCGTCCAAGGCGTGGTGGAATGCGGTGCGGGGCCAAATTAGGTGGGCTGCTTCCCGGGCGTCGTACCTGGATTTTTCGGTCCAATGGGTTTGAATGGAATTCTCCTTCGCCGGGGGGAGCAGGGG
>CALCTI010000495.1 GCA_937894105.1 uncultured cyanobacterium | reverse complement strand
GGGTGATTTGGAGCCCCTGGGCGATCGCCTTGTTCCGGATCAGTATTAGTCCCTCGTCCATATTTTTATTGCTGGGGCTGGGGGCCACCACTGCGGTTTTTATCACGATAATAGGCATTAGCGTGTGGATTGCCATTAAAATGCCTCGCGCCCAGAAATTTTGGGTGGCGGCGATCGCCACGATCTGCTTTATGTTGCTATTCAGCTTTGGGCTACTCAACATAAGGCTGACGGGCATTATCGGCGTCGTTGCTATTCCTGCCAGCATTATTTCCGTTGCCCTGGCTCGCGGTGCCCTGGCCCAAGTGGGCAAAAGCGAGAGTCAGCATCTGTTTGATTCTCCCCCTCAACTCCCATGACTTCCTCCTCCAATCCTCGTCCTTCCAAATCCCGCGCCCAAACCCGCATTACCCGCTGGGGCGATGTCCTGGGGCGGTGGAATCCCCAGTTGTTGCGCCAGTTACGGGGCACCCTAACGGTTAAAGCGGTTATTCTTGCGATCGCCGTGTCCCTGATGGTGCAAGGGGGGGTGGCGCTGATGATTATGGGCACCACCAGCGATTTGCTGCCTCCCAGTCTGGACTACCAGGCCCAAGTGAGTGCCGAAACGATTTATTCCCTGGACCAGTGCTTGTACGCTAACAGCGAAGGTGGAGCCAAAACTGAGACCCCTTGGTCTGGTGATGAGGCGGTGAAACAGTGTGGCGTGACCCAATCTGCTGACGAGGTGGCGCTACTTCAAAATCGCCCCTATGGATTAATGCGCCAATATTATTGCGCCGGACCGAAATTTCCACCGGGAGCTTCTAGGGCCTATCGCGATCGCTTTCAATACGGTGCCCCCCTGTGTCTGCCCAACAGTGACGGGGGCTTTAAGGTGAACTGGCGGCAGCTCTACGGCGACGCGCTGCCCTTTGTGCGCGGGCTATTCTTGACGATTATGGGGCTGGGGGGAACGGCGGCGATCCTCCGCAATTGGCTACAGGAGGTCAAGCTGGGCACCTTGGATTTTATTCGCTTATCTCCTGAGCCAGGGCGTCGAATTTTGTTGGGGAAAGTCCTAGGTGCGCCGATTTTGTTTTACGTGGGTGCTCTGGCGTGGATCCCCTTCCATTTGTACCTGGCGTTCAATTCTGACACCCTTCCCCTGGATGGTTTTGCCGCTGATATGTTTGGATTGGCGGCCCTGTCCACGGTATTTGTGGGGGCGTTGGCCGCCTGTGTTTGGGAAAATACCGTGATGGTGGTGGTGCTGATGCTGACGCCTATGGTTTGTGGGGCGTGGCTGCTGGGGCTGGCGGCATTTCCCACGGAGGTATTTCGCTGGGGAGTGCGTTGGGACGGGGGGGATCTGACGGAAAATATTCCGGTGGCGTTGGCAGTGGGTGCGGGAGGGGCGATCGCCGCAACGGTGATGTTATGGCAGTCTGCCTGTCGCCGCTTTGAAAATCCTCAGACGCCCCCCCTGCGGCGCATCCAGGCGTATCAAATTATGGCGGGCTTTAACGGCATTGCCCTGGGCTTTGGGTTTCCCCTGTCCTCCGAGTCCCTAAAAAATCCCTATCCCGCTGACCTGTGGGGCACCGTCGGCTTTTTCTGGATGGTGGTGCAAATTTTCACCCTGTGGGCCACCTTGCCCCAGCGTCAAACCTTGCTGGATTGGGCTCGCTATCGTCATATACAGGATCGCCCAAAGCATCGGGGAATGGCTTGGGGGCAGTGGCTATGGCAGGAGCGATCGCCCAATTTATGGGTGCCGGTGGTGAATGGGCTGGTAACCTGGGTGATTTGGAGTCCCTGGGCTATTGGCTGGCTAGGGGCAGGGGGCCCATCCCATGGCTTTGCGGGGCTGGCGGGGCTGGGTATTTTTACGGCGATCGCGGTGGTTTTTTCTGCCATTAGTACTGCGTGCCTGTTGGCAGTTCCCCACAAACCAGGGGGGCTGCTAGCCAAGCTTGCCGTTGGCTATGTGTTGGTATCCGTCCTTGTTTTCGGACTTTTTGCCAGTACCCAGGGCAGTTTTGGGGGCAGCTACCATCAAAGCTGGTGGCCGATTTTACTGACGGCAGCGGGACCGGCGGTGCTACCGGCGGCGATTTATAGCGTTGATACTCTCAATAGCTTTATTTACGCGGGACTGGCGTCCGGTTTGGGGGTGGTGAGTACGGTGGCGATCGCTCGTAATACTTGGCGAGAGGTGGGCAAAAGCGAAAGTAAAGCTCTCTTTAGCAATGCTCCAGATAGCAATGCCCCGGATAGTAATACTCCGGATAACAAAGTCCTAATGGGGTAGCCAGGAAAATATCCTGGGGGATTTTTATCAAATAAAGCAGCAAACAAAGTAATAAACAGGGCGGCAAGGCTATGGGATTTTCCATAAAGCGGCGACAGGTTTTGGTGGGGACGATCGCCCTGGGGGCAACTCAGGTGGGGCGTGCCACGGCGGTGATTCCCAACGCGGTTCCCAACGCGGTTTCCAAAAAAAAGAAAATTACCGTATCCACCAGCCGGGAACTGTACGACGCCATTGGAAGCGATCGCGAAATTTACCTAAAGCCGGGACTGTACGCTCTGGGATCCCTTAGCGAAGGGGAAGACCTTACCTCGAACCACGTGCGTTTTGAACAGGTTTTTGACGGTGTGGAGGCGGTGATTTACAAGGTCAAAAATCTAACCCTCGTGGGTCCCAGCGACCTAAGCGCCAAAATTTATGCCCGCCCGCGCTATGCCGACGTGTTGCCCTTTGTGGACAGTCGCAATATCACCCTCAACTCCCTTGAGCTGGGACATTGGCCAGACCGGGGCTATTGCAACGGGGCAGTGGTGCAGCTCACCGATTGCGATCGCATCACCATTGAAGATTCGGTACTCTTTGGCAGCGGCACCTACGGCATTGCTGCCTTGCGCGCCAGCACCCTGCGCTGTGAAACCACAAAGATTCACGACTGCACCTACGGAATTCTCCTGTTGCGGGAGTGCGCCGACTTGCGATTTAAGCGGTGCCAAATGGTGGACAATCGAGAATTTTCTGGCGTCAGCGTTTCCCAGGTGCGTCGCCTCACCTTCGATAACTGTGTCTTTGAGGACAACGCCTTTAAAGACGAACTCTTTGACGTTAGGGATAGTGAGCCTATTACCCTGAAAAGCTGCACCGTGTCCCGTAACGTCAGCTCGGCTTTAACCAACGAGCCCACATTGCTCAAGCTGGAGCGCACCCAATTTTCTAACAACACGTTCCCTACCCCTTAAACCCGCGATTCCTAGGGCGTGTCATCAATTAAGAGCCAGAAGCCTCATACAGTGGGGAGCACACGCCCTTTCAAAACAAAAAAGACTAAGGACTGAAACCGTTACAGCGAGAGGC
>CALCTI010000494.1 GCA_937894105.1 uncultured cyanobacterium | reverse complement strand
CAGCGGATCAGGTGCGGGAGCAGCCCATTGAACACGAGGCTAGTCGAGCGGTGGTGGAGCTGGCGGATTTGGAAGGGGAAGTGGATGCGGCGGCGGAAGAGGCGGCGATCGCCACCATGCTCGCCACGGCTCCCCCTATGGAAGCAGGGTCAAGTCCTCAGGAGTTAATGGTGGAGGGCGCGCCTGAGAATCCACCAGAGGAGTCACTACCGGAGAAATTATCTCGAACCCTTTCCAAAACGGAAATCAAGGAGCCAGCAACGGTATTGGTGGTGGACGATAATTCAGACCTGCGGATTTATGTATCCAGCATTTTAAGATCGGCGGGTTACGAGGTCGTAACGGCGCGGGACGGCGACGAAGGGTTTCGCATGGCTAAGGCGAAGGGGGTGGACGCGGTGGTGACCGACCTGATGATGCCGCAGGTGTCTGGAATGGATTTAATTCGCATGGTGCGTGAGGACGACCAGCTTCAGGGAACCCCCGTAATTTTGCTGACGGCGAAGGCCGACGATGACACGCGACTGGAGGGGGTGGAGCAGGGAGCCGATGCCTATTTAGCCAAGCCCTTTAATGCGCGGGAGTTGCTGGCGGAGGTGCGTAATTTGCTGGCGTTGAAAGCGAACGAGCGGCGGGTGGCGGAGCTGAATCAGTATTTAACCAAATCGGTGCTGCAACGGTTTTTGCCGGGATCCATGGTGAAAAAAGCGGCGGCGGGGGATTTGAGCCTGGATCTGAAGCCAGAACCGCGACTGGTGACGGTGCTGTTTAGCGATATTGTGGGCTTTACCCAGTTGTCCAATACGTTGCGATCGCGAAAGGTGGCAGAGGTCCTTAATGAGTACCTGTCCGCCATGTCTGAGGTGGTATTCGAAAATCAGGGGACCGTCGATAAATTTATGGGGGACGCGGTGTTAGCTCTGTTTGGTGCACCGGAGGATGCGACGCCCAATGAGCAGGTGCAGCGGGCAGTGACGGCAGCGCGGCAAATGCATCAACGTTTGCAAGAGTTAAATGCCCGGTGGGAAGAACAAGGAATGCCGGCGGTGCAGTTTCGCTGTGGCATCCACCAGGGAACGGCGGTGGTGGGCATGTTCGGCAGCTCCCAGCGGTCTGACTACACGGCGATCGGCCCTTGCGTTAATATTGCGTCACGCATTCAGGTGGCGGCGGATCCTGGGATGGTGCTAATTTCGGCGGCCGTGGCCGATTATTTGGACGAGGAAGAAATCCAAAAAGTGCGCCCACTGGAGCTTAAGGGCGTTGACGAAACGGTGCTAACTTTCTCGGTGATTTTGGACTAAAAGCCAGTTTATCTGGGGCGGCTTGCTGGGCTGAAATGCTTGAATCGAAGGGAATCGCGGATTTTTTCCTTCTCTCTCTTTTCCCCTAGGGGCTGTCATTAATCAAGTCTAAAAATCAATGGCTGTGAGGGTTCCAGTCCCTAGTAATGTTCTAAAGATCTTGTCCTGCCTACTGCGTAGCGCTTCTGGATCCTAAATCATGGCGCGCCCTAAGCCACGCAGCGACTTGTGGCCAGGTCTCGAATCAAAGACACTTTTGATCGAACATAGCTTTCCAGGCTATTGGCTTCTTCTGGAGTCAAAGATTGCTTTTCAGAGAGGGCGTCAACGAGCACATCCACCAAGCTGCGATCATCAAGCTGCAATAGGGTGGAACTCTGAGTAGATTCGACCGTAGCCCAAAGCTCTCTAAGAATAAATGGGGTCATGGTCTCTTCCTCTTAAGGTTCTCTTTATGTTTCTACGATATTAGCGTTTGACAAAGAATGGGAATCGAAAGATACAACACGACATCACTAATAGAGCCGATCAACAATTCTCCTTAAAACTTTATAACGATAAGGGCGTCGAACTTTCTTTATTAAGGCACCGAAAAAAACTTGGAAAATGCCAGGGTATTTGACGCTGTAGCGCTGCTTTTTGGGGTGTTCTCTGGCAGCGTGCTCATTTTTTCGCTGGAAATTTCCACGCCTTAGCTGGAGTTGCTTAACCTAAGATGTCCAGATAGACGCAGGGTTAATTCTCCTGTGTCCTCCTGTGCGATCCATTGAATTGATACACTTTGTAGGGCATTTTTGGCAGGGCCTCTTTTACTGGCTCTCTTCAAATAGCTTTGATAGGTTCGGATCCTGAAGTAGTGCTAAAACGCGATCGCACCAATTCACCCAGCTTTTTTCAAACAAAATGCCCCGCTGAAGATTGAGATAGCGAAATTTCTCCGCTAGGGGAAGATCGGGATGATCATGAAACCACTGCTCCCGTTCCAGGCAGTCTTCCAGGCGTTGTCGATGGAAATCGCGCCGATCCTGAATTTCTTCGATTAACATGCCGCGATCCATGTAGGGACCGGCCAGAATTCGCACCATTAAATCTTCACGAATTGCTGTCGGCGTCGTCGGTTCCGTACACCACCTCAACAGCTCTTGCCGTCCAGGGTCTGTAATGGCATACACCTTCTTATCGGGCTTTCCCTCTTGGGCAACCACCGTGGGAGAAATCCAGCCCTGGTTCTCCATTTTTCCCAGCTCTCGATAAATTTGCTGGTGACTCGCCTGCCAAAAAAATTGCACATCTTCTTCAAATCGACTCCTGATGCCGTAGCCGCTATTGGGCTCTCCCATCAGAACCACCAAGATCGTGTGTGCCAATGTCATGG
>CALCTI010000493.1 GCA_937894105.1 uncultured cyanobacterium | reverse complement strand
TGTCAGCATTATGGATGCCGAGCTCCCCTAAGCGCTGATGAATGCGATTGGTAACCCGGTCCAGGTTAGCTTCTCGGTCCACCCGCTTTTCCGCCACCAAATCCGCAATTTCCCGATAGGAGTCCGGCTCCAGATACTGAAAGCATAAATCCTCCAATTCCCATTTAAATCGACCGATCCCCAACCGGTTAGCCAAGGGCGCAAAGATTTCCCGTGTTTCCAAAGAAATCCGCCGCTGTTTGTCGGGGCGCAGAGATCCCAGGGTGCGCATATTGTGCAGACGATCCGCCAGCTTCACGATGATCACTCGAATGTCCTTAGCCATGGCCAGAAACATGCGGCGAAAGTTTTCCGCTTGGTGTTCGGTTTTGCTAGAAAACTCGATTTTGGAGAGCTTGGTGACCCCTTCTACTAAAAAGCGCACTTCTGGGCCGAAGCGCGCTTCCAGGTCATCCCCGGTAATCTCTGTGTCTTCAACAATGTCGTGGAGGAATCCGGCGGCGATGGTGGCGGGGCTGCCTCCCAGGTCCCTCAGCAGCCCTGCCACGGCGATGGGATGGGCCACGTAGGGCTCGCCAGATTTTCGCCGCTGATCCCCGTGCAGGTCGTATGCCAGGCGAAAGGCGTCACAAATAAGGTGGTTGTCTTGGCTGGCGCGGGAGTTTTGGGACGAGCGATCGCCCCCATTATCCCCATACTGATTCACCAAACAACTGGTCAGCCAGGAAGGCAGCTCCACACTGCTAAATTCCTCACAGGGGGAGGGCGTAACCTCTTGTTTCTCTGGTGTGATGGGCGCTGGCGAGGCCGAACGGGTGTGTTCTAGGTGGTCCTGGGAGTTGGAGGAGGAGGAGGTTAGGAGCATAGGAGAGACCAGAGTTAGTTGCAGATGCGCAAAGATCCGCCATTTGCTAAGGGTTTGATTGGCGGGGCTGGGTGGATTCGGCTAACGCAAAAGTGATAAGGGGAAAAGTTAGATAAGGGGGATTTTAATCGTTGGTTTTATATAAGAGGTTTGACGCATAAGGGGAGCGTCGGAAATAGAGATAGGTAAAGGGCGAGGGCGATCGCCAAGCCATAAAATGGCGTAGTTTAAACGGCGTAGCCTAAATGGCTTATAAACCAGTGGTGTAGAAAGTATCAGCGATAAGCCAACCGCGGATAACCTGTCTAAACTTCAATCTAAAATTGCTTCAGCCCCCTACTTAAAGTTTGGCGCACACTTAACCTTTTTGCGAACAGCTTAAAATTCAGCAGCAAATGGGATAAGGCTCTCAATATAGGCAGACAAGTGAGTTTAAAAACTCTTTTTTCTTGCGTCCTATAAAACTGAGCCCATAAAACTGAGCTAGTAAAACTGCATAAAAGGTGTCAGATAATCGGCGAAGATAGAAATAGGAGGCTTTTAACTCGTTGATTCAAGGCCCCATCCCTTTAAAAAAGTTGCCTGAGTTGCATCCGTGCGTCTGCTTTAGGACGCGTCATGAATTAATCTCAGCAGTCTTGCTCAGGGGAACGTGCCGCACCCTGTCTAAATCATCAACAAGGGGACCGCAAACCTTACGGTGCAAGACTTTGATATTTAATTGATGACACAGGACCTAGATGAATAAGGCGCGCAACAGAAACTGTGGGACTTGGGTTGTATAGGTTTAGGTCATGACTAAGTTAACAAAGTAATTAACACAGTTGCCGGTAATTACCAAGGATTCCCTAAGGACATGTCATCAATTACGCTCTGGAAGCCTTACGAAATGGGAGGCGAACGCCCTGGGAAATAAAAAACACTAGGGGCTGAAACCTTCTCAGCTATTGAGCTTGGGATTTAATTAATGACCGTCCCTAATAGTAGAAAAAAGATGGTCAAAAGCCACATCAAAGACGGCAGAAAAATCTTATAAAAGCAAGATTTATAAGGGATTTGTATGAAAGGTCTATCTCGCATTTTGTAAGTTTCTCTGCTGCATAATTCCTTAATGGAGGTGGCGGCGCCGGGGGTGTGGGCGGCGTTGGGGCGCTGGGTTGAGTCTTGGCAGGGTACGTTGGATGATGGCGAAATTGAGGCAGCCCAGGGGATTTTGTTTCAGGATTGCCAACAATTGGTGGCCCATTTAGGGGCGCTGGATTGGCAGGGTGTGCCCGATGATCGCCTCAGCCGATCGCGATCGCTCACGGTGGAAATGCATCGTCAGTTGATGCTGTTGCGCACCGATTTACGATTTTTGTCCGTCACCCGTCAAGAACAAAAGCGATCGCAGCTGTTGGCACAGGTGGGCGATCGCTTCAGACACATTTGCGGCTACTGCCAAATGGCGCAGCAACATTTCAACGCTGACTTAAACGCTGATTTAGAGGAATAGGGGATCTTCCATTCCTAAAAATACGGTGCTGCCCAACACATCGTTAACGTTGGTGATGCCTCGCACAACGGCAATTAGATCCCGATCATTGGGGACGCCCGGCACATCGGCGCTGGGACCGTTGAGGGCAATAATGTTGATCCCCTCGGTGGTCGTCTCAAACGCCGTGCCCGATACCACGACCCCTGCCCCTCCGTTGCGGGTGCCCAAAACCAAGCGATCGCGACCTGGCTCAAAATTCTCAATGCGAGCAAAATCCAGATCCCCATTGCCCTGATAAAACGATCGCCCCGCCCTGGAAAACTCTCCAGGACCGAGCCCCAGCTCAAATGTGTCCACCCCAGGACCGCCAATCAACACGTCCCGCTCATTAAATCCGGTGGAATCGTACTCCTTTTGTCCTTGCCCTGAGTTGCTAACGTCCAACTCCACGCCGGTCAACGTATCCACGGAGGCGCTGCCTACCACCGTGTCGTTGCCGCGAGTGCCGCTAAAGGTGGCTGGACGCCCTTCTTCATTGCCCAGGGTTAAAAAATGATCCGCCGCTGACAGGAAAATGCCGCCGCTGTCCCGTGCCGCCCTGATATCGGGATTGGCATTGAAATAATCCAGCTCAAACAGGGGAGACACGGACCGCTGTTCGTTGCGCCCAAAGCCCAAGTAATGTTCTAGCCCCGAGGTAAAGACGCCCTGGGATACGGCTCCCGCCACGTCAGGATAGCGACGGCGGTAAAACTCCTCGTTAAAGGTGCCAGGGAATAGCGATCGCCCCTCCGCCTCGCCACTTTGTACAAAATGCTGCAACCCTGAAGCCAAACCGCCCGCGGCCACCACTGCGGCTACGTCCGGGTTGGCCGTTAAATAGTCCACTTCCGCATCGCCGCCACTCGGCGTATTACCCAGGCGATAGGTGCGATAGAACCGACTGATATTGGTGCGTCCCTCCTGAATCCCCGAGCTTAGGAAGTGCGCCAATCCGCTAGAAAATTGTCCCGCCTGCACCGCCGCTGCCACGTCAGCGTTGGCTTGCAGGTAATATGCTTCATCAAAAAGCCGATCAAGTACCGCCATGGTTCATCTCCCACATTTCAATTGTTATTTTTGCCAGGCTTTGCAGTGAGGTCTTATCGTCAACTCGTCAATTGGGAGCGCTCATCAATTAAGTCGAAAGCTCAATAGCAGCGAAGGTTTCAGCCCCTAATGTTGTTTGCTTAAAAGGGCGGGTGCTTCTCACGGCTTAAAGCTTCTGGAGTTTGATTGATGACATGCCCTGGCGAGACAGTCAGAGAGTACTGAGCTTGTGGGGGCGATCGCCGTTCGCAGAGTATTGGCGAAGTATTGGCGAAAGTCTATTGGATGCGCCTCCAGCTTGGGTAGAGCATCTCAACCGGTTTTGTTTTCCATTGAGGCAACGATAAAAACCCTCAGGATCCGCCTTGACAGGGTTGAATTTCCAGCCTGCCTGTATTGACGGTTACTGACGACACCCCAGTTCCATGGATTTCAACTCAGTTTTTTCTAACCCATATAAACGTTGGCGGGGGCTCGAAATGTGGTGCTGTTGATCACGTCACTGGGGTTGGTAATGCCTTCCACAATCGCAACCAAATCTCGAGGGATAGGCACGCCGGGCACATTGGCAGTGGGATCGTTGAGAGCATAAATTTTGATCCCCTCCGGCGTGGTTTCAAATTCGGTGCCCGACGCAACAACATCGGCAGGACCGTTGCGGGATGCCAACACAATGGAGTCGCGATCGGGTTCAAAATTTACAATGCGGGCAAAATCCAAATCCCCATTGCCCTGATAGAAAGACTGGAAACTCAACGGCGGCGGAAAATTGCTAACGATACCCAACTCGAAGGTGTCCACCCCAGGACCGCCAATGAGCACATCCTGCTCGTTGGAACCAAAGGAGTCGTATTCTCGGCACGGTCCTTCCACGATGATCCTGCCTAATCTACATGAGTTGGACACGTCAAGCTGCACCCCCGTAAGGGTGTCGATCGCCGCTCCCCCCACTACGGTGTCATTGCCCATGGTGCCGCTGAAGGTGGCTTGACGCCCTTCAACATTCCCCGCCGCCGAAAAGTGGTCCGCCGCCGACAGATAAATACCGCCGCTGTCCCGCGCAGTTTCCACATCGGGATAAGTTTCGAAATAATCCAGCTCGAATAGGGGAGATACGGACCGGGTTTCGCCGCGACCGAAGGCTAGGTAGTGTTCCAGTCCCGAGGTGAAGACACCTTGGGAAATGGCTTCGACAATATCGGGATAGCGTTGGCGATACCATTGCTCATCAAATCCGCTGGGGAAGAGCGATCGCCCCTCCAGCTCACCCGATCCCAAAAAATGTTGCAGTCCCGCCGCCAATCCCCCGGATGCTACCACCGCTGCCACATCGGGGTTCGCGGCTAAATATTGCGATTCCACTTCATCGCGATAGAACCGGCTGATGCGGGTGCGTCCTTCCTGAATTCCCGAGCTTAGGAAGTGGGCCAAACCGCTGGGGATTTGCCCCGCCGCCACTGCCGCCGCCACATCGGCATTGGATTCTAGATAATAAGCTTCGTCAAAAAGCCGATCAAGTACCGTCATTTTTTACGTCCCAAATTTTGTGATCACCTGAAATATTCGTTCTGCAACTTCCACTAGGGCGTGTATCGATTAATCTCCAGAAGCCTTATGCAGTGGGGAGTATGCGCCCTTTAAAAACAAACAAGGCTAGGGGCTGAAACCCTTACGGATCTTGACTT
>CALCTI010000492.1 GCA_937894105.1 uncultured cyanobacterium | reverse complement strand
AAGCGAGCAAACTCCTGATCCACCAGCTGCGGCACCTGTTCCTCTTGAATATCCACCCCCAAATCTCGAAGCCCCGTCAACCCCCAGTCAATCGCTTCCGCGTAGCGCCCCTGTAGACAACAGCCCACCAGCTGCAACACGCAAATTTCTGCCCGATCCGTTGCTGATGTAATCTCCGCAAACGCTTGCCCTGTCGTGATCTCTAAGTCAGCGTAATTTGCATTACTCAGCTGCGCCGAACCGAGAGCTTGGTACAGATTCAGCGTCAAATCATATTGGGCTTGCCAAGCATCAGCTCCGAGAAGCTCAATCCCCAGCTGACAATAATCAATTGTGGCGCCGTAAGCAGTGGAGCTGAGTGCCTTTTGTGCTGCCGCCAAATTGAGCTGGATAAGCTGTTGTTGCTCGTCGGTATTCATCAGGAACTCTCGCCCAGAATTCAGATAACCAACAACGTTAAACAACAGCGCATCGTCATCAATATCTTGCATCCGTACCAACAGTAAACGCCCAATCCGATACTGGGTCGAGGCTTGATCCGCCTCAGGAATAAGGGCATAAGCTGCTTGCTGTACCCGATCATGCAAAAAGCGATAATCTACTGCGACTGAACCCACCGCTGCGCCAGACTCTTTCTGCCCTTGGAAAAATTTATAGGTTTCACTTTGGGGAATGACCAGTCCCTCCTTCAGAGCCTCCCATAGAGCTGTCGCCACCTCCTCCTGACGTTGCTCACAAACTACCGCAAGGGTTTCCAAATCAAAATAATTGCCAATGCAAGCTGCCAACTTGAGGACATTTTGCGTATCCTCATTCAGTTTTCTCAGGCGATCCACCATAAATGCCACGACGTCATTGGTCAGAGCCAACTGCCGTACTTGGGCAATATCACACTGCCAACAGGCATTATCGATGGCGTAGGCGATCCAACCATCTTTGTGCAGCCCCTGTAAAAATTGAGTCGAGAAAAATGGATTACCTTGGGCTTTCTGAAAAATCAATTTAGCGAGAGACTGAGCACGCTGCTTTGAGCAGAGCATTGTGTCTGCAACCAAAGCAGCGATGTTGTCTGAATCTAGAGGCGCTAATGTCAACGTTTCAATTTCGGCGTCATCATTTTGCTGCAACTCAGCCAAGGTCAGCATCAGGGGATGAGCTGGAAATACCTCATTGTCGCGATAGGCTCCCAGCACCAACAGATAGCCTGTTTCCGATTGCCCCACCAGTAGCTTAAGTAAGCCTAGAGACGCAGAGTCTGCCCACTGTAGATCATCGAGAAAGATAACCAGAGGGTGTTCTTCGGTGGTGAAAATCCGTACAAATTGATTTAGGAGTCGGTTGAAGCGGTTTTGGGCGGCGGCACCAGACAGTTCTACGAGCGGAGGTTGTTTGCCAATGATTTGGGTAAGTTCTGGAATGACATCGATGATGACTTGCCCTTCTTGCCCAACTGCCTGCAAAATTTTGTGTCGCCAACGTTCTAAATCAGCGTCTGATTCACTTAGAAGTTGCTCCACTAAGCTGCGAAAAGCTTTGACAAAGGCCGAGAACGGGGTGCTGCGATTAAATTGGTCGAATTTTCCTTGGATAAAGTAGCCATTCTGGCGGGTAATCGGCTTGTGAACTTCATTAATAACGGCGGTTTTGCCGATACCAGAAAAGCCTGCCACGAGCATCATGGCTGTTTCGCCTTGGGACACTGCTTCAAATACGTGGAGCAGTGCCTGTACTTCTGCTTCCCGCCCATACAGTTTGTCAGGGATGAGAAAGCGATCGCTCAAGTCCTGCTGGCCGAGTTCAAAATCTCCAATGCTTCCGAGATCCTCCCACTGCTCAAGGCATTGTTCCAGGTCATGTTTTAGCCCCAGGGCGCTTTGGTAGCGATCCTCGGCATTTTTTGCCATAAGTTTCTGGGCGATCGTCGCCACCACCTTTGGTACCGATGGATTGACCTGGGTAATATCCGCCGGCTGTTTCGCCATATGGCAGTGGATCAACTCCAACGGATCGCCCCCAGGAAACGGTAACTGTCCCGTCAGCAACTGGTACAGGGTCACACCCAACCCATAAAAATCCGTACGGTAGTCGATCGCCCGATTCATCCGCCCAGTTTGCTCTGGAGCTAGGTATGCCAGCGTCCCCTCCAAACTGGTGGGACTTTGTAGGGACTGGGTTTCCTTGGGCAGCAGGGACGCGATGCTGAAGTCAATGAGCGTCACCTGCTTCGAGTCCGGGTGAATCAAAATATTGGCGGGCTTAATATCCTTATGAACAACCTGATTGTGGTGAAGGTTGTGGAGAATCTCCGCCAGTTGGGTGGCAATGCGCAATACGTTCCCAACGCTCAGGGAAGATTGCTGTAAATACTGATCCAGATCAATCCCCCCTGTATCCTCCATTACTAACCCGTACCCGTTGCCGTAGGGTTTCAGGATCAGGGGACGCACGATCCCTGGAATCGAAAGGTTTTTCGTAATGGTGTACTGGTTACGAAACTGCACCAGCTCTAAAAACTTTGGATAGTCTTGCGACAGCACCTTAATCACCACCGGAGTCTGGGTCACCGTTGCCAAAGCCCGGTAAACGGTGGTGCGAGTCCCTTGGTAAATGACCTCAAGGAAAGTGTAGCCAGGCAACTGCTCGGCAGTGGAGTGATTGTTGAAAATAGACATCGACCCGTACTTCCAACCGCAATTGTGCGATATCGAACAATTATCTGAATTTCTACTTAAATCTTACACAATCTTAGATTTCACACAAACACAATAGGGTTGCTCAAGCTTTAACTTGCCCCTTGGCGCTCGATTTTTAACAAAATCAAGCTTCCGAAGACCGACATCTTTTCCCTGCCCATAATCGTTTGACTAAGGCAAAATAACGCAGATGATTCCCTTAATCCCAAAATGACTTTTACTACGTTCAAAAAGCAGTAAAGTCGCCGCTAATTTTCGCCGCTTGGGGCTGCCGTCAATTAGGGCATGTCATCCATTAAACTCCAGACGCCTATACGCAGTGGGAAGTACACGCCCTTTGAAATAAAAAACATTAGAGACTGAAGTCCTTGCAGCGATTAAGTTTGATATTTAATTCATGACAGCCCCTAAATCTTAAAGTCTTGCCTAATCAGGTTTACGGTATGGTCCTGAGCTTATTGCTGAGACAGGACTTCCCACAGTGTGAGGCTTCCGAGGTTAGAGCTGGCTCAATAGAAAAACAAAACATCAGAAAAGGCACGGCTAAAGCTATAGCCGCACCATTGGCTTTGACAACATTTCGCGAACAACAAGAAGTAGCTGAGCCGAAGTCCTCAGCCCTCTTGGGCTACCTCGTTCATTCATGAGGTGACGATAAATGGCAGAAGGAGATAAGCAGCTCGATCAGGAACAGCTATCTGCTGTCCTGTTGCTAGCTTGCGATCCCCAGGCATAGCTTTGGCTTTGCCGTTTTGCAAAGCCAAACGCCATTATTCGTCCCTTGCGTAACGGTTTTTCTCAGCTTTTAGCTGGTCTTTCTAATTAAGCAAGTTCAACGTTGGCAGCCTGAGGGCCTTTTTGACCCTGTTCGACCTCAAACCTGACCTTTTGCCCTTCTGCTAGGGTTCTGAAACCTTCGCCGGGGAGGCTCCGGAAATGAACAAATACATCAGGACCACTTTCCTGAGCAATAAAGCCGTAACCTTTCTCTTCGTTAAACCACTTAACGGTGCCAGTGACCTTGTTGGACATATTTCTCTCACAAGTAAAGTGTAGCTAGTGTACCCGCCACCCTCCGAGTATAGTCGGAGTAGTAGAAATATCTATGGGATCTGATCAGTTTCAAGTAGTGTGCTGGTGGGGTCTCTGTCCAGTGACACAACGACTATTACTGCGTCATGACAATACCAGATAATGATTGGTGCTAGCTCTTGGGTATGGCATTAATTAAACTCCAGAAGCCTCGTGCGGTCGATAGTATATGCCCTTTTGAATAAAAAATTAATGGACTGAACTCCT
>CALCTI010000491.1 GCA_937894105.1 uncultured cyanobacterium | reverse complement strand
GGAGTATCGACGGAGACACTCACATTTGTGAGCATTGGCGTGGCATTCTTGGCTGCGCCCGAACTCGTGGCCGTTTTGCTCATACCTGCGTGCCTATGGCTCTTTCCCAGACACACTCCGAAGGTTGATTCTGAAATTGCCCCGTTCTCCAAATTAGTCAACAGTCCCACGCCCTAAACTTCTGCACGCTTAAACTTACCGCCATATGCCGCCGTCGTGTCCACTGCACAGCTTTTTAACGTTCTAATTCGTTAGTGCCGAGATTCAAGAGACACTGGCGAAAAACGTAGTTTAAAACTCCTAATAACTGATCAGGATCATCACTGGTATAAGGACGACTCTCATACACTATTCCATTGACATCAAGCTTATAAAACTGCCAGGTTTTCGCGTTAGTTACTACGTCAAAACCATCAACCTTTGAGCTGTCGCGAATATTTTGCCATTGGCAGACGTACATTTCCACTAAACATTGGGCTAAACCCTTTTCAAAGTCATCTTTTTTAGGCTCCAAAACGTATAAATAGAGACGTTCCAAATAATCGCGACGTTCGGCAATTAAATAATCTGAATTGCCTTTGGCGCGATCGCTACTAATTGCAGCTCCTTTCCAGATTTTTAGGGACTTGAGAGGATTAACCGCCTCTTCACAATAAGCATCAATTAACAGCTCTTTTGATTTCTCATAACTGCGTAGATCAAAATTTTTCCGTAGCCTTTCGAGACGTGTCAAAAAAAAGTCGCTAAGGTCAAAAATCGGGGCATCAAAATTCTAGGTTTGTAGTGATTTTATCCCTAGAAGTTTATAGGTATCGGCAAGGTTAAAGCCGGGAAAATTTCTTTGATTACCCATATAAACCACGCCTTAGATTTGATTCACTTTGACTACGATTTTTTCTTAAATTCTATTAGCGATCGCCTTACCTTAGCCAATATTTTCGACCAATTTTTAGGCTTCGTTTGACGAAATAAACGCATTTTAGGATACCAATCACAATCGTCGCGGTGAAGCTGCCAGCGCCAGTTGGGCATATGGGGCAGCAGGATCCAGGTGGGAAGTGCCAGCGCGCCGGATAGGTGGGGGACGACGGTGTCTACGGCAATCACTAGATCCAGTTTTGCCATTAGCGCCGCCGTGTCTGCTAGGTCCGTTAGGCGATCGCTCCAGGGTTCCACCGATAGGGGGTCGGGCAAATTGCGGAGATGGGCGGCGTCTGGTCCCACCTGGAGCCCGTGGAGGACGACCCCTGGCAGGGCGATCGCTTCTGCCATTTCGGCGAGGGGGCAGGACCGGTTTCGATAGTCGCGATCGCCGTCGAGGGTGTTTTGTTTTCCGCTCGCCCAGGCAATGCCCACTTGCAATCCATCGGGCTGCGGCAGAGTGGGTTGCCAATCGCTAGCGGTGGCGGATAGGTAGGGGATTGATTGGGGAATTTCGGCAGGAGAGCGGGTGAAAAATCGCGGCACGCTGAGGAAGGTGGTGAAACAATCAATGCCCAGTGTTTCGCAGCTAAAGCCCTGATCTCGATCCACCACCACCCCTACGGAATCCATTGCGCCCAGCAGCCGTACCAAAGGCTTGGGTACTGCTACTTTCACCGTTGCGCCGCGCCGTTGCAACAGGGGTAAATATCGGGCAAATTGCACCATATCGCCGAGGCCACTTTGCCCGTAAACCAAGATGGTTTTACCCGTTAAATCGCCCCCATCCCACTCGGGCACTGGCAAATCTGGCGCGGGCAACACTCGCGATCGCCGCGCTTCAAACCCGCCAAATCCCCGGTCCAGTTCGCCCCGGTGTAGCCAAATATTTGCCAATGCCCACCGAGCATCGTCGTAGCTAGCATCCAACGCCAGCGATCGCCCCAAACACCGTTCCGCCTCATCCACCTGCCCCAGCTCATAGTGGGCAACACCGTAATTTGCCCAGCCCGCCGCTGAGGTTGGGTCAATATCCAGCGCCCGCTTACCTGTGGCGATCGCCTGGGAAAACTCTTCCAAGTAAAACCAAACGTGCGCCAACCCAAATAATGCTTCCGCCTGCCCCGGCATTAGTTGACTCGCCGTTGCATAAGCTTGCCGCCCCCCGTCAAAATTTTCCACCTCACACCGCAGCCGCCCCAGTTGTAGCCATACGGTACCTTCGGCGGGGCAAGATTTTGCTGCTTTTTCCAGCACCGCGATCGCCCTGTCCAATTCTTGGCGATCCTCCAATCCCTTCGCCCAGTTGAAATAAATCGGCACCAGGTCGGGGACGATGGCGATCGCCTGCGCATAAAACTCAACGGCTCGGTCCCAATGCCCAGATCGCTGGTTAACCCCACCTAAATTTGCCAGCAATTCTCCTCGTAACTGATCCCCGTCGCTCGTCAGGGTCAGCCCCAGTTGATAGGCTTTTTCTGCCGCCTCCAAATTTCCCGACGCCTGGAGCCCATTACCCAAAAGTTTGTAGGCTTTAGCATCTCGGGGATTTTCGCAAATGGCGGATTGGCTGAGTTTAATTGTTGCTTCGCGATCGCCCCGTTCCCAAGCGTCCGCTGCCTGCCCTAACCAATCCGCCATAGCTCAATTTATGCGCCGGAATTCAGCGCTAGAATTTTATCCCCTAACCGGTAGTCTTTCTTGGCTTAAAAATTTCCCCATTTCGCGGCGGTCTCCGCTGTACGGCTTTTGACCACTTGGAAGCCATTGGGGCGTGCCCACTCTTGGACGGCGGCTTCCAGTTCCGGCTGACCGCAGTTAAGATACGCCAGGGCAACTTCCTTGGTGCCGCGACTGTTTAGGTTGGCTTTTAAATCAGGCACTACACTTTCATCGCCAATGCCAACAAATCCGTAGAGGGCATTAGCGACCGCTTCACCGTCACCGTTGCAAAGACTCCGGTTTTTTCATACTGCCCAAGGTCGCGATCGCCTCCTCCCGCGCGCCAACCTGCGTCAGCTCTGTTTTAAGCAACTCAAGGTCCACATACCCCAGTTTCCGTAGTGCCCTACTGGGCGCTTTGGCTACCAGCGTATCTTTATCCGTCGCCGCCGCCTTCAATGCTGCGACAGACTCCGGCGAATCGATGCCCCCGAGCGCCTCTATGACAATTGATCGCTGAAGATCTGTCCCAGTCTCAAGCTTCTGCACCAATAGCTTCGCCGCCCGTGGGTCCCCTGTCTTCCTCAGCGAGGGCCTTACGGTGAAAGGCGATAAGCAGCGACGCGAGGAATTAAAAGCAGCGCGATCACAACGGACAGAGCGAAAAAATCAAGCTAAAGTTGCTTAGCAAAAAAGACCGCTAGCCAGGGTGATCGCCCTTCTGCCAATCGGTTGAGGGCATGGGCACCGAGGTCGAGATGGTGAACCACGGGCGATCGTAATTCTGGAATTTCCTGGGGCGCAAATTGTTGGTGCCACCGAGCCATCCAAACACCACTGGGGTCAGCTGCACGGAGGCGATCGCGCAGTTTTGCCTTCTTTTGCAATACGTGGGTCACCAAGGTCAACGCCAGGAGCCCGGCACCAATACCGGCAATATCGGCTTGCACCTGCGCCATAACCCCACATTAACGATGAATTTAACCTGGGTTGATTCAAGGGGCTTGAATTATCATGGGAACGATAATCATTCTCATACCTGTTTTGCAAGCCCATGATCACGATCATTGCGGGGCTCTCTGGTGCGGGCAAACCCACCTGGATTGCCCAGGAGCTTGCTGAGCTTGCCCGCCCTGCTTCTTATGTGTACTTGGGCGCAGATACGGTGCCCATTGATGCCACTCAGATTGAAGTGCAGCTTCCCCGGTTGGCGTTGCTGGATTGAGCTATGAACTGATTGCCAAAAGCTGTGGAGCCTCATTCAGAATTTCGCGAAACCATGTCACCGTCCAGCAACGCCGACTTTCGCCGACTTTAAGAATGACTCTCCCTTGTTGCTCCTTTGCTCGCGTCGGTGAGCGTTACCGTTTTATCAACAACTAGAGTATGAACCGGATCCCCACCATCGCTCTTTGCGGCTTCCTTGGCTCAGGGAAAACGACCCTGATCCGGCGTTGGCAGTGCGACGAAGCCCTGCGTGATGCAGCACTGATTGTTCATGATCTCAGCGAGTTCGCCGTTGACGCCGAGTTGCTTTCAATTGAGGAATTAATGCCGACGGCGGGTCGCTTCGCTGCTCGTGTGGCGGCTCTCCATGGCGTCCATGCGCGGGAACGTCTTCATGCCTCCGTAGGAAAAACCCTCAAGGCGATCGCTGAATTTGATCCTGTTGCGCCTCTGGTCCTATGCGAAAGCACTGGCGCTGCCCGTCCATGGCCACTGATCAAAGCCCTCACGCAAAATAAGCGATTTTTTCTCAGGCATTTCATTGTTACCGTCGACGCTCTGAACCTCCATCGCGATTTTGCGGACGGTCGCGTTTTCACTGGCGAATCCTCCGGTTCTCAAGATGCGGCGCTTCGTCATGCTGCCGATATTCTTGTGGAACAGATTGCCTTTGCTACGGTGATCATCCTTACTAAGATCGACACCATTCCGCAGTCTGCCGTCGATGCTCAGGTGCTCACCCTGCAAAAGTTTCAGCCACGGGCAGCGATCGGGCTATCGGCCCATGCCGGACTGCTTCTGCCGCAGCTTGAGGAAACCCCAGCGCCAAAGCTATCCACTTTGAAGAATTTGGCAAAACAGCTCGGCCTGTCTCAGAAAGCCTCCACCGCCGACGATATTGAAACTCTGGTCCTGCGCGATCCGCGACCGTTCCATCCAGAGCGTCTGCACGAAGTTTGCCGCAGCGAATTGAGCACTGGAGTCTACCGCACCAAGGGTTTTCTGTGGCTCGCGTCTCGCCCCGCCCACACCTTACTTTGGGAGCAATCCGGCAGTCAGATTACCCTTGAGATCAGAGGATTTTGGCGATCGGAAATTGCCCTTAATCGGGAGGGGAAGTTGTTTGCTGATGAAGCCGAGCAAATGAGGGCAGAACTCAAAAACGAGCATCCTATCTTTGGCGATCGCCACAACGAGCTTACTGTCATCGGCCTCAAGGCGGCCATTGAATCGTTCTACTCTGCCCTTGAGGATGCTCTTTGCACCGACGAGGAAATCAACGCCTGGCAAAAAGGTGAAACCTTCTCAGACCCTTGGCCCAAATCCATTCGCCACATCAAGTGATCTGCCAAAGAACCTAAGTAAATCGTAGACTTAATAGAAAATTGGGCAGTGCCCAGAAACGGTAGTACCGTTGACGGAAGCTATGTATGACTTACTCACGAGCTACGCTGTGGCTTGCAACAACGCCATAACCGTTCAGACGCAAGCGTTAACAAAACCAATCGTTCAATTGAATTTCATGCCTCTGTGATTTGGAAAATTGCAGCGGACAACCTGGATTGGTGCGTGCATTTTCCATAAATCGAGGGGCAGCCCGTGGTGAATTTCACTGACATCAAACAGCAAATTCAGACAAGCCTTGATGCCGGTAATGGGTTTCCCTCAGATTTAGCGTTGGATGTACCGACAGTGGGTGAATTCTTGGCCGTGCTGGAGCTGGATGGTGAGTTTGTCGCGTTTTACCAGTCCGATGAGCAGAGTTTGACGATCGCGATTACCCGCTGCTCCTAGATCAAGCTGATAGGGCATAGTCCTGAAGCAGGCGATCGCTCCACCGTTGAGCCAGGTTCGCCATTTCTTCCCGCTTCTGATCATCCTCCCAGCAATCTCTCCAGCTAAGCTTCCAGCGACTCAGCAACCTTTGTAAATCAACCAACTCAGCCGCCCGATCTACATCGGATTCCAAATTGATATCCACTACCATCCACTCAATAAAAAACTGACTTTCCCTAACGAGATGTTGGGCAACAGATTCCCCCATATCGCTGTCAGCAAGAACCTGAATACGAGTTAGATTCAGAGCAAGACTATCGAGCTGAACAGTCGGGTCAGCCTTAAGGAAATGCGTTTTGAGAATATCCCAATCTACTCCCATTGAAATTGAACTCCTTCTAGATAAGCTCTGACAATTTTCTCTACCCTCTGACGTAGTACAGCGTCTTGAATTTGCATCGAACGATTATTTGCATTAGGACGAATATTGATAATTGACTCGAAGCATACCGTCTGGTTAGTGGGGTACCAGTCTGCGCCCCAAACATTACTTTGTGAACTACCATCCTCGAGCAACCCTAACTCGCAATCAGCGTGTAGCTCGCCGCCTCCAGCCAAGACTTCACGCTCCACATCCACTGCCATTTTAATGTAAATGCCTAGAGTCTTTAGCCTCTGGGTAACTTGCTCAGACGTAGCACGCCCTCTGATGATCACAATCATGGTTTATTAGCCATAGTCCTGCCAATAACCCTAAGCTTCTTTACGGCGCAGGGCATTAATAATCTTGTTTTTGGGTGTGAGATCACTCACTGTAAAAGTTCAAGAATGGAAAGATGGGCTTCAGAAGCGCTTGTTAAGTTGAATTTCGTGCCCCTGTGATTTGGAAAGTTGCGGCGGATACCTGGACTGACGTGCCTACCCTTTCAATTCAGTGGGTGAGTCTCCGTGGTGTTCTTTACAGAGATCAATGAGTAAATTACAGCGAGTTTTGATGGTGGTAAGGGATTCCCAGAAGACTTGGCGTGGATGTGCCGGCGGTGGGGAAATTTCTCGCGGCGCTGGGGCTGGATGGTGAGTTTGTCGCGTTTTGCCAGCCTGGTGAGCAGAGTTTGGCGATCGCTAGCTGGATCCCAACAATTGCTACACCCTGCTGCCCGACTATTACATCGACC
>CALCTI010000490.1 GCA_937894105.1 uncultured cyanobacterium | reverse complement strand
CGAGCGGTAAACAGGCTGAAATTACTGCCCTGTAAGGATTACAGCTTTCGCGTCTGATTTTTTGTCCCTGCACTGAGAAAATGTCTCTTATCTTTTGGGTTGTGGCTTCCCTTGGTTTGCGGTTGCCTGCCGCATTCGGCGCTCCGCTCTGGTAGCATTTGCAACGCAACAACACAGAAATTAACCTATACTTTGGCAGACAGCAGCCTATTTAACTTCGCTGATGTGTTTATAGGCACAGGCGAAGTTGTGTAATCTACGGCTGTTTTGACGTCAGGGTTCAAGAAATATTGGCACCAAACCCAGCGATTTACGCTGAAACTGCGCCTTAAAAGATTTTGCATCACAACCACTGGGTTGCCATTGGCTGCCATCTATCGAAGTTCAAATGAAATTCAAATAGAGTTCAAGCTCTAACGTCCAAACTTTGGTGCCATAGGTTTACATACCCTCGCTTATTGTCTAGAGAGGGCGCAATATTCCCCATGGCATCTAGTTTTGAGATTATTTGAAATTAGATTGTTTGAAATTAATGGATGACGCGCCTTGCGCAACAGGTATTGGCAATTATTGTCGCTGAATTAATCAAGATTGCCTAAACGAATTCCAGTCCGTCCACGGTCCCCCAGAATTCGCGATTTTTTGATCGCGAAAAGGGTGATTTAAGCAAAAAGGCGATTTAAATAGGATCCCTTGTTTGAGGCGACCCAAATTAATCCTAGAGATTATTGGAATTTATTTAAGTGCCCTTAGATGCTGCTGGAAAATCATCCTGATCACTGGCTGTGCTCCAAGTGAGACTAATCAATTCTTGGCAATATCCCTGAGCGTTTAAGATTTCATGAATATTCGATCTTCTGCTTTGATTCAGTCATTTTCTGAAGGGGGCAATGGTGGTGAGGAAAAAGCGGTTTCTCGAAGGTTTGATGCTAGTAAGGCAGCTAGTAATGCAGTGTCAAACGGAACCGCACAGCGATCGCCCGAGACCCGATGGCTGTGGATCAGTGGCGCTACCTTGACGGGCATTGTTGCCTTGGTTTTGTTAGTGGCAGAAAGTCCATCATCGTCAATCACGCCCGGCTCTTCTCAGGGCAATAACCCAGCCGTCATTGTGCCAGCGCCCTAGCAGGGAGTTGGGAGCTGGGGAAAGTGCGGTGCGGGGAGAGGGGGCTCAATGCCGCATTGAGGCGTTGTTTTCTGCGTTGCTAAAGTCAACAATAGCCTTACGCAGTGGGAAGCACGCATCCTTTCAAATAAAAGCATTAGGGGCTGAAACCCTCGCAGCTATTGAGCTTGAGATTTAATTGATGAGCTTCTAGTAAAGCCCAAAATGATTTTTAAACGTTCAGAAACGGGCGCAGGCTTGAGAAGATAGGTCATACTCGACACAGGCAGGAAAACGCTGGAAAAGTGCTTCCGATCTTGCTGCCTGTGGTTTTAGCGTGGCGAGTGAGGGAATGACGTCAACGTCCCAACAACAGGTAATTGAGCGCAATGAAATGGCGCTGCGGGAAATTGTGCGGACCCTGGAGCGGGGGCAGGGAAGTTTTACGGTTATTTTTGCGCGGGCCAATTACCAGAGAGTTCGCGAAGATATTATTGCCCAGCTAAAGGGGCGATCGCCCTTGAGCCTGTACTCGGTGGCCCTGCCTCGGGAAACAACAACCATTTATCAGGTCATCCGCCGAGGCTGGAAGGCGGCCATAAGGGAAGCGGAGAAAGAGGAAAAACCGCTCCCAGGGGCGATTTTGGTGGAGGGGTTTGAAAATTTAAGCGATGTGCGAGGGGCGATCGCCACCGCCAATTTAATGCGGGACGAATTTCTGCGCACGTTCCATTGCCCGCTAGTGTTTTGGGTAAACGATGAAACATTGAAATTGTTTTTGCGCCAGGGGAAAGATTTTGCCAGCTACGCCACCACCAAGCGCTTTGAAATTGACCCCCAGGCGCTGATTGAATCGTTGGAAAAAACGGTGGGGCACGCCTTTGAGCACGTTATGGCTACCGGGGCGGGGCGATTTTGGACCGTGGAGCCTGGGCAATATCGGGAGTTGGCGGCGGGGCGAGCCGAGGTGACGGCAGCGGGGATGACATTGGATCCGGACCTCGATGCCAGCATTGAATTCTTTGTGGCCCAAAACCCGGCGCTGGAACCAGAGGCGGCGCGGGCAAAATACGAACACTGTTTAGGGCTGTGGGGACAGGTGGAGGCACCGGAGCGGGAAGGGTGCACCTGGTTTTATTTGAATTTGTGGTGGCGGGAATTTGCGGCGCGGAATCGCTCCCAATATGACGCGGCCTACGAAGAGGCCCGGTGCTGCTGCGAACGGGCCCTGGTTTGCTTTGAAGATGCTAAACGGCTGGACTTAGTGTCCCGGTTTATTAATGGTTTGGGCTCGGTGCTGTATCGGCTGGCGCTGCGCAGCGGTGAGGACTCGGAGCTGTGGGATACCCTCCAGGAGGTGGCGGAGCGAGGGTTCTCCCTGCACGAAGCGGAACAAAATCGCCTACGTCAATCCTATGATTTAAGCTCCATGGCCATGGTGGCATTGGGGCGAAAGCGGTGGGATATTGCCTATGAAAAATCTCGGGCGGCGTTGGCGCTGTATCAGGAGGTCACCGGGCGTCCTTTCCGGGGCAAGCGGCGACCGTGGGCGGAGTTTGACCCGCAGCTGCACGAGTACCATGAAGCAATGATGCGCTATTTGGTGGGGCGATCCCTGTCGGGGTTGGGGCGTATTCCTGAGGCGATCGCGGCGTTGGAACAGGCGCGACAGGTGGGCAAGGCGGACTATGAGCCAGAATTATACATTGACCTGTTGAAGACCTTAAGCCAGCTGCATTTTCAGGAGGGGGACTATCGCCGGGCCTACGAGCTAAAGCAAGACTATCGAGCCACGGAAGCGGAGTACGGCTTTCGACCGTTCACCGGAGCCCGAAGCCTGCGTCCCATTCGTCGAGCAGCGCACCCGGCGTGGAACCACAGCGATATCACCGTGGTGGAACAGGGGATGCGGCGCAATTTGGCGGCGGGGCGGGAGCAGGATGTGACGGCGCTGGTGGCCCGCATTAGCTTGCCCCAATATCGGCTGGTGGTGGTGCACGGCGAGTCGGGGGTGGGAAAAAGCTCCCTAATGGGGGCGGGATTGGTGCCGCGATTGCGCAGTTCGTCTATGGATGCAAAAACTTTTGTGCCGGTGCTGCTGCGGCGCTATAGCAACTGGACGCGAGATTTGGGCGTGCAGCTTTGTCGAGAGTTAGAGCGGGTTGATCCGGTGGATCAGGTGCCTGCAACGGCGGCGGATATTTTGACTGTATTGCGGAAAAATGGCGATCGCAGCACCGTAACCGTATTGATTTTCGATCAGTTTGAGGAGTTTTTCTTTAATAAAGTTGTGACTGCGGAGGGGGTTGGGGTTCGCGCTAAATCGTTCCAAGAAAACCGTAAATATCTCTACGATTTTATTGCGAAGTGTTTGGAACTGTTGGACGTAAAAGTAGTTTTATCTCTGCGGGAAGACTATTTACACTATTTGCTAGAGCTGGATCGGGTCTCACCATTAATGGCCATTGATCGGGATATTTTGCGGCGAGATATTCGCTATCCCCTGGAGGATTTTTCCCCCGAGCGGGCAAAGCAGGTGATTGGTAATTTAACCCGGCGATCGCAGTTTAATTTATCCTCCAAGTTGATTGACCGACTGGTACAAGATTTAGCCACCGATTTTGGGGAAGTGCGCCCCATTGAGCTGCAAATTGTGGGCGCACAATTACAAACGGAAAATATTACTGATTTAGAAGCCTATCAACAGCTAGGGGACGATCCGAAAAAAACCATTATGTCCCGCTCCCTAGATGATGTGGTGGCAGATTGTGGACCGGAGCAGGCGAGATTGGCGTGGCTGGTGCTGGGTTTATTAACGGGGGAAAACAGTATTCGCCCCCTAAAAACTCGCATTGAATTAGAGCAGGATTTAATTCAGCTCGGGTACTTTAGCGAGGAGGAGTTAGACTCGGAAGGGGTCGAGATAGATGGGGAATTAAGTTTAGTTTTAGATATTTTAGTGGCGTCGGGACTGGTGTTTTTTGTTCCCGATGAACCGGTCCATTGTTATCAGTTAGTGCACGATTATTTAGTGCAACTAATTCGCGATCGCCAGGGCAGCACCATTGAGCGCCTGCGAGATAATTTAAGCAGAGAACGGCTTTTGCGACGGCGAAAAGAATTGCAGCTAACGCGAGTTTTAAAACAGCGCCTACGGTTGGCGATCGCCACAGGAGCTGCCCTCTGTGGACTGTTAACGTTTAGTAGCTACATTGCCTATGTCAACTGGCGCAACGCCGCTAACGAGCGCTATTTGGCAGACAGTTTACAGGTGGAAAACCAGGCGCAACAGCAAACTACCGCGCCCATTATTGCGGCCCAACGTTCCCCCGCCGGCGGCCCAACGTCTCCCGCTTCTTCGGAATCCCTGCGTAACGGAACTGGAGCAGAATCTCCGACGGGAGAAGATCCTGGAGACGGTTCCCCGTCCTTGGATCCCGGAATTCCACTATCGGGAGAGTCCCCTGATGGGCTAGCAGAAAATCGCTCCGTGCCCTCCCGGGATGTCCTGTTGGAAAACCTGGCAACCCTGCTGGATCGGGCGCCCTTTGATGCCAATCCCACGCTGGCGGCCCAAATTGATATTACCCACGGCGCAACGTTGGCTCAGTTACTGGATCCGCTGGTACAGTCTCCCGGAACGGCTGCCTTTAACCCGAACCTGCGATCGCCCACCCAGGATTTAGCATGGCAGCCCGGGGGAGACCGCTTTGGGCTGATTGACTATAGTGGCAGCGTCAAAATTTACAGTAAAAACGGCACGTTGATCCATCGGCTGGATTCGGTGAGGCGCGGGCGATCGCGCCAATTACTGTGGAGTCCCGATGGACGCTTGGTTCTCACTTATCACAGCTTGGGCGTTGTGGTGCTGTGGGACCAGAGCGGCAAACAAAAAGCCAGCTTTCGAGTACCAGTGCTGATCAATGGCGACCGGGCGATCACTTGGGCGTGGAACGGTCGGGCAGTGGCGATCGCTCATCCCCAGCGACGGCAGCTGTGGATTTGGGATACGGAGGATTGGGAAACGTTAGGGCGCAGGGGATCCCCAAGCAGTACGGTGTCGCTGCCGGCGATCGCCCGTAGCCTAGCCTGGCAGCTCCCTGACACCGGGTCCCAAACGCTAGCGATCGGGCTAGAAAACGGCACCATTGTAACCACCGCGGACCGGGAAACGTTGGCCCCGACCCCGTGGGTGGCAGGGGATCAGCCCATTACGGCATTAGCGTGGCAACCGAAGAATAAGCCTTTGCAGGATCAGCGGCTGGTTAGCATTGGCGCCACAATTATTGTGTGGGGCAGCGACGGCAAGGCGGTGCATATTTCTGACTGGCCCGCTGCGTTTCCCCGCATGGTTGCTGGCAATGGGCGATCGCCCTCCCAACAGATTTTGCGGTGGCAGCCCCAGGGAAATTTACTGGCGTTGCTAACCTCACCGTCGGGGAGTCGCCCCCAGGGCATCGGTATTTGGCAGTGGGATGTCAGCGGTAACACCCTGAATTGGGTACGCAGCTTGGACTACTCCCAAGGATTGTTTAGTGCCGTCACCTGGCGAAATGACGGCACCATTTTGCTTACGGGCGATCGCACCGGCGCAGTTCGTCGCTGGCCCCTAAGGCGATCTGCCCAGAAGCAGTTAATGTGCAGCGAAACGGACTACTGCCCCAAATCTTTTGCCCAGGATCAAGGGAATTAACAGGTCAAATCTATAGAGCCCATTTGAGATCTTTGCGTATTTGCGTCAAACTTACAGGTGAA
>CALCTI010000489.1 GCA_937894105.1 uncultured cyanobacterium | reverse complement strand
TTGAAAGCCAGTTTTGGCGGGTATCTGACATCTCTCCAGATTGAAGAATTGGTATGACTAGGGGCTGTCATCATTTACACCTCAAAGCCTTTCGCTATAACGGTTTCAGTCCCTAGTCTTTTTTGTTTTAAAAGGGCGTGTACTCCTCACTGTGTAAGGCTTCTGGCGATTAATTGATGACACGCCCTAGACCCTTTGCATCGGCGATCGTCCCTTCAACGTTTGGGCTGGATTGCTGAGAAATGACAGGTCCCTAGGGGCTATTTCGCAGAAATACCACTTTGCTCTAAAACATCTTCATACGTCTGGCAATAGGGAGTAAGGTCAAAGGTGGCTGGATTGACGGCGTTGGTATAGGTGAAATGGCGATAGTTCATACAGAACCGATCCCATGCGGCTAGCTGAATATTGAACACATTAATAATGACGTTAGTCAAGGTGTTGGACAGGGGGATTTTGAACCGGGTGGAGCAGGATAGGTAGTCCGTGGCGGTGGTAATCAAGTCGTTTAAAAAGGTAGGTTCACCTCCCAGTACAAAGTGACGCGGACCGGGCTCCGAGGGGGGATTATCCACTAAATGGGCTACCACCTGGGCGATGTCGTAGGCGTGGATAAAATGGAAGCTGGCATCGGCTTTGAGATGGCGAATAAGCTTGATGTAGCGCATGATATCGGGCAGCCCACCGGTAAGGTGCGATCGCGGTTTTTCGTCATCTCCACCCAATACAAAGGTGGGGTACAGGGCGGTAATTTTCGACGCCATGTCTAGCTTTGGTAACCGCGTAGCGCAATCGTATTTACTGCGCACATAGTCGGTCCCAATTTGCCCCGCTTCTTTCAACGGCTGATTGTCATTGCCTAAAATACTTGCGGTCGAAAAATATAAAACCTGCTCACAGCAATCCGGGTTCAAACTATTAATTAGCTCGATATTTTTAACCACATTAATATCAAAAGCATCGCTGCCCCCCCAGCAGGTGGCGATCGGAATAGCCACATTTGCCTGTTGTAATAGGTCTTTGTAGCGGCGAATATCTCGCAGATCCCCCTGATGAATATGAACGTTGGGGAGATTGGCTAACTTTTCGTTTAATTTGCTGGGGGTGCGCAGCAGTAAATCCAAATGATAGTTAGGATTTTTGGCGATCGCTTCAACGATGTAATGACCAATGCAGCCGCTGGCTCCTGTGATAAAAATGCGCTTTTGGAGGGTAGAAGGCGTGGCGGTCATGGGGCTGCTTATAGGTGAAAATGTAGATGAAATCGATAAGAATCCCCTTACTCACCCTTTGGGGAAGGGAAAAGGGGGATTTAAATGGGGCGTACAGCATCGAGCTGACGTTCAAGAAGTTTGCAAATAAGGACTCTGCAAAGAAGAATTTACAAATAAGGAATTTACAAAGAATAGGTGTTGGGAATTGTGCCACAAGTTGGCGAGTTAGGCGGTGACGGCGGTGAGTTTGCCCTGGTGAATAGACCAGTGACGGTCGGCAATATCGAGTAAATCGCTGGGATCGTGGGTCACGACCAGGAGACTCCAGTGTTGCTTGAGTTCGGCGAGGAGGGTGGCCAATTGCGAGCGCATGGACCAGTCCAGCCCGGCGGTCGGTTCATCCTACAGCAACAATCTGGGCTGACGCACAAGCTGCACCGCTAAGGATAAGCGGCGCTGTTGACCGCCGCTCAGGGCGTAGGGGGGCGTGCTGAGGGGAATCCCCGACAAGCCAACGGCGCTCAACGTTTCATCGAGCTGGGTGGTGGAAAGCTCAGGATGCCCAAAGCGCAGCTCTCGCAAAACGGTGTCGCAACAAAAATGACGCTCGGGAAATTGAAATACCAGCCCGGCGAGCTGCTGCAAATCCTCAGGATCGAGCTCCTCTTCTCGCCACTGCACCGAGCCTTCCGTTTGGGTTGCCAGCCCCGCCATAATTTCTAACAGGGTGCTTTTGCCGGAACCGCTGGGTCCCACAATCAGTCCCAATTGTTGGGGCGGCAAAGTTAAATTTACCTCTTGTAAAATGGGTTGCGGGGTGGCGGGGGGATGGTAGGACAGTTGGTTTAGCGACAGCATGGGCAGCAATAGCTGTGGGGATTACTGAAAAGATATTGGAATAGC
>CALCTI010000488.1 GCA_937894105.1 uncultured cyanobacterium | reverse complement strand
CCATGCCTCGCCGAGCCATTTGGGCCGCCACATGTCCTTAAAATAACTTGCTAGCAGCGCTGCCCCCCTGGGCTAGCACCGTTTTTGCTGCCTCGTATTTCGCAAACTGCACCGCATACTGATAAGCAATTTGTCGAAGCACCAGGGGACGCACAAAGGCATTGAGGGCGATCGCCCCGCCGCCGGTTAAGGTTAGGCGCACGGGATCATTTTGCAGCGCCTTCGGTAGGCGATCCCACAGGGGGTTTTGCATTAAAGACTGTTGCACCCCACGCGTTAGGGCCGTTTGGCGATCACGAGGCAGCTTTTCCCAGGCGCGATTTAACACGTGCAGAAAAACTTCCGACTCCAGCTCTGTGGTTTGCCACTGGTCAGAGTAGGGCAGCCGTAGGTGATTGCAAATGCCCATCAACACTTCCCGGTAGCTAACCAGGTCCGTTTGACCGCGCAGTACCGTAAATCCATCGGCGGCTAAAAACCGAAACCGCTCTTCTAGGGCGTCAATTTGGGTGAGGCGATCGCAACTTTGCACGGTGATCGGCGTTGGCGCGCTGACGTAGTCCAGGGGGTTAAATTTGCGCTGAAACATGACCCACGTCAGTTCCTGAAGCTCCTCGTTCGTTGCCAGCTCCAGCGCAGTCCTTAATTCATCCACCGTCTAGCTCCTCCAAAACCCGTTAAGCTTCATTTCGAGCATCCCAGCAGGACTCTAGAAAAACCTGATAAACCTTGGCTTGGAGCAATCTTTTT
Source organism: uncultured cyanobacterium (assembly GCA_937894105.1). Classification (GTDB taxonomy): domain Bacteria; phylum Cyanobacteriota; class Cyanobacteriia; order CACIAM-69d; family CACIAM-69d; genus CALGDE01. Next base: position 2,219 of record CALCTI010000488.1, on the reverse strand, counting down.
TACCTATTTCGCCCCATGCCACCCTAATTCTTGCCAAGCAGTCTTGACGATAGTCCATATCTTAAGGTCGAAATTGCATTTCTGTCGATGGAGCTATCCCATATCCTTGCGGTAAAAATAGGCAAAAACACCCTAGGGAGTGCCATTGATAAAACTCCAGAAGCCCCATACAGCAGGAATCCTAAGCCCTTTCAGAACAAAAATATTGGGAGCTGAACCCCTTACCCCTATTGAGCTTGAAATTTAATTGATGACAGCCCTCAGACCAGAACTATTAGACCGGAACCATTAAAACGGAGCCATTAGAACGGAACAAATCGTGCCAGGAGTTGCCCCGGTGCGACGCCGTTGAAAATGCCCAGAACCACACCCGTTGCGCGTACTCGCACCGCCGTGGAGCCATTTAAAAATTGGAAATCAAGCTGAGGTTCGGTAATCCCGCCCGTTAGCGCAATCAAATCTTCGGCGCGGTTAAAGTCCGTAATCACATCCGCCGATCCCAGATCCAAGCCCGACAGGGCCACATTCAGCACAAAGCGATCGCTCCCTGGTCCACCGGTTAAAACATCCCGGGCGCGATCGCCACTTAATAAATCATTACCATTGCCGCCAATTAGGGTATCGAAATCGCGACCGCCAAACAGCACATCATCGCCATTGCCGCCATCAAGGTTATCGTTGCCGCGATTGCCAAACATTAGGTCATTGCCGTCGCCGCCCAGGAGCACGTCATTGTCACGACCGGCGGCGATAATATCGTTGCCCCCGCCCCCTTGGACTGTGTCATTACCGGCGTTGCTCAAGAGGCGATCATTACGGCTGGTGCCCACAAAGGTGTCGTTGCCCGCATTGGATTGGGCCAGAGTGGTATCAATCCACCCCTGGTAAGCGGACACCCGCGTATCGGCAAAAATCTCCCCAAAGCTGGTGTCGTTGCCGTCGGAGAAATCGATGCCCGGCGTGGTGGGGCTAAAGCCATAGGACACGATGCCAGCAATTTGCCCGTTAACAAAACCGGGACCGCCAGAATCGCCGCTGGTGGAGCCCACCTCCAAATTACCCACGCCGTTGCCGCGAATGCCGTATTCTCGACCGATCGCATCGTTCGTGGACTGGCCGCTATCAAAGTCGTAGCCGAGCTGGGTGCCGGGAATTACCCCTGGGGAAAACGCTTCTCCCAGCACATCGTATCGATTTTGCCCTGCCCGGCGAATGGGAACTTCCGTGGTGGAGACTTCCCCCGTAAAGCCGGTGCCGGGGGTTCCGTAGCCCGCCCGCTGGGCAATTTGCCCCACCTCATTTGAACCGCGAAAAATATCGTAGCGATTCGCGCCGTCTGGGTGCACAGCACCCAGTTCTAGGATGGCAATGTCGTTGTTGGAATCGCGATCAGCGGTCCAGCCGGGATGAATAAAGACCCGCCTTACTGGCAGTGCCGTCCTCCCTTCAACGGTGTCGAAGCGGACTCGTAGGGGGGCAGGATTGGGGTTTAAGTTGGCGGATCCGTTGGGATTATTAAAACAGTGGGCTGCGGTCAAAATATGGCGACCGGACAGCAACAGCGTGCCGGAACAAAAGCCGGAGGCTGCTAAGTCCCCCACTCGAGCCACGCCGTCGAGACCGTTGCCCACCTGGCTAATAAACCGGGAGTCGTTGGGATCCTGGCTGGGAACGGAAATGCGCGATCGCCGGGGCGCTAAATCATCCGTAGGAGCAGAGGGCGATCGCCGAAAGGGGGCCAGAACGTTGTCGAGGGTTGGGTCTGAGGAGGGCATAACAATCCGTAAGGTAACGCTGGGACAAGGGGAAGGGGTCTGAGCCTTAGTTAAGTATTCAAACTCTCGGTTGAAAAACCGACCAGTCACAGTTAAGTTCAGCAAACCTATCCTAACGACCCGGTCTGGCGATCGCACCTTCACCGTCAGACCGGGAAACCCTGGGATAGGTTCCGTGGTTTTCTACGGCGAGACGTGCCCCCTAAAACAACGCAAACAGTCCCGCTAGCTGCACCGGAGTTACCGGAAAACGAACTATCAGACAAGGTGAGGCGATCGCCCAGCCCAAACGGCAGCGTATCCATAAAGTGAAAAGTGACGGTATTTCTAAAAAAAAGACGGTTGCTGACAGGAGGGGACACATTACCGCGAACTCCAGTAGCGCCCTGCCCGCAGACCTATGCCAGCGAGCCCATTCTAGGGCGTGTCATCAATATACTCTCC
>CALCTI010000487.1 GCA_937894105.1 uncultured cyanobacterium | reverse complement strand
CACTGCCGCTGAACCCCCTCCACGGCGCTCCACCGTGTGCACCAGCTGATCCCAAAGACGCTGATGATTATCTTGCCAACGCTCCGTGGCGCACACCACTGCCAAAGGGTAACGTTGTTGGCATGCAGCCTCCACTAAATTAGTCCCTTCCAGCAAAAAGCAACCTTGTTCCCGGCGTCCCTTCGCCCGGTGGAGCTGGCGAATTTGTTTAACGAGGGGATTTCGGATGCTGGTCAACATGGGGAAGCGATAACCACTGCAAATACTGCTGAAAAATCACTACAGAACAGCTTATCGGTAGCCCTTAAAATGCTGTAAACGTTGGTCAATATACAGAATTTGCAGTGGATTTATTTCGACAATGCGGCACCCGGGACTTGCACCCGGATGTCCTAAGCGGACACAAGAACCTGAATCTTGCGCGTCTACCAATTCCGCCAGTTCCGCCCGTTTCTCTCAGTGTTCCATTAGAAATGGTTGACTTTGAGACGGTCTACATAGTAGCACCTTTACATAAGGATGCAACCTTTGCTCAAACTCTGTTGAGACAGGCATCTCCCCCTGTTCACGTGTCGTTCGCGATCGCCCCTAAACTTGCTTTTAAATCCGTCGTAGGGAAAACTTTGGGCGAGGGGTCCTATAAAACGACTCGGAAGAAAATACTCTAGTAATCAAATTCAACATTATTTTTGAAAGGCTTTTTTGAAAGGTGATCTTTGAATAAGGTTTTGACCACAATGAGGTTTTGACCAAAATTTTGAAAGGCATCCAGAAAAAAGCGCCTTATTCCTGAATCTGTCCAAGTTTGAGGGATTTAATATTTTGTAGGTTTCTTCCTACAGCCTTCAACAGGCTTACGTCATCTACCAAACACTACCCAATAACTTGTTAAAGCAAAGGGTTTGGGTAAAATCTAGACAAAAAAATTAGACCCCACCAACGAAACCTTCGGAGGACAAAGCCATTACTCTTGCAATTTCACCCCAACCCACCACGTCTACTTTGGTGGCCCCTGTCCTCGAGGTGGTTGGAGGACATTCCCTCAGTGGCTACTTACCCGTTTCCGGCGCAAAAAATTCTGCCCTGGTGCTTCTGACCGCTTCGATCTTATGTTCTGACCAGTGTCGCTTAAGCAATGTGCCTTCTTTGGTGGATGTGGCGCGGATGGGGCGGGCTTGAAGCGTTTGGCAGTAAGGGTAAACGGTCTGGGGCAAAGTGTGGGGAGCTGGATGGGGCGACGATCGCCCACGCTCAAGCCCCCTACGAAATTGTGAGTAAGCTACGGGCCAGTTTCTTTGCGATTGGTCCTTTGTTAGCGCGGCTAGGAACGGCGAGGGTTCCTTTGCCGGGCGGGTGTGCGATTGGGGCCCGTCCCGTAGAGCTGCACGTGCGCGGTTTAAAGTCCTTGGGTGCCGATGTGCATATTGATGGGGGCATGGTTAATGCATCAGTGCCGGGAGGACGGTTAAAGGGAGCCAAAATTTATTTGGACTATCCCAGTGTGGGAGCCACCGAAACCCTGATGATGGCGGCAACGTTGGCGGACGGGGAAACGACGATTGAAAATGCGGCCCAGGAGCCAGAGGTGGTGGATCTGGCGAATTTATGTCGCGCCATGGGAGCTCGCATCAAGGGACACGGCACTAATACCATTGTGATTGATGGGGTGAAGTCCCTTCACGGTGCTGAGTATGCGACGATTCCTGATCGTATTGAAGCAGGTACTTTTTTGGTGGCAGGGGCCATTACCCGGTCGGAGTTAGTGGTGGGCCCTGTGGTGCCGGATCATATGACCGCTGTTATCGCTAAATTGCAGGCGGTGGGTTGTGAAATCCTGCCGGAGGGGGATAACCATTTGCGAATTCGCCCGGGCGATCGCCTATTGGCAGCAGATATTGAAACCTTGCCTTTCCCCGGTTTTCCCACTGATATGCAGCCTCAGCTAATGGCCCTGTTAACCCTGGCGGAAGGCAGCAGCATTATTACCGAAACAGTGTTTGAAAACCGACTGCGCCACGTGGGCGAGCTGTCGCGGATGGGCGCGGATATTCGGGTTAAAGGCTCCGCTGCAATTGTGTCTGGGGTGACGTTTTTATCTGGGGCTCCGGTGACGGCGACCGATTTACGGGCATCGGCGGCGCTGATTTTGGCTGGGCTGGCCGCTCGAGGCACCACCATTGTGCAGGAGCTGAAGCATCTGGACCGAGGCTACGAAAACATTGAGCAGAAGCTCCAAGGGGTTGGCGCGAAGATTCGTCGCATAACAGACCCTAATGAGCTATCGGTGGAAGTGTCTGGCACGGACCGACTGTCACAAACAGACGAGGTTAAGGCGGGCGATCGCCCGCCAGTGTCTATTAATTAGATTAATTAGATTAATTAGTGTGCTAGGGCGTGTCATCAATTAATCTCCAGAAGCCTTATGCAGTAGGGAGTACGCGCCCTTTAAAAACA
>CALCTI010000486.1 GCA_937894105.1 uncultured cyanobacterium | reverse complement strand
TGGCGTGGTGACCGCTGAGGCTCCCGTTGTGGATCCCACTTTGGAAAACTTCATCGTAAGTGAGGTGGAAAAGGATATTAAAAAAATCCTGGCCCAGTTCGATTTAGGGAAGGAAAAGCGCGATACGGCTCTAGATGAGTTGAAGGATGGGCTGGCGGCTAAGATTTCTGAAAAGCCTGCCGACGATGCGCTGGCGATCGCCAGCGCAGAAAATCCCAAGGCACTGGGCAAAGTGTTCAAAGGCGTAACCAAGCGTTTGATGCGTCGACAAATTGTGGACGACGGCGTCCGGGTGGATGGTCGCAAGCTGGACGAAGTGCGTTCTATTTCTAGTCAAGTGGGAGTATTGCCGAAGCGGATTCACGGCAGCGGCTTATTCCAGCGCGGTCTTACCCAGGTGTTATCCATTACCACGTTGGGCACTCCCGGCGATGCGCAGGAAATGGATGACCTGCACCCGGACACCACCAAGCGGTATTTGCACCACTACAATTTCCCACCCTATTCCGTAGGCGAAACCCGTCCTATGCGATCGCCGGGACGTCGAGAAGTGGGACACGGTGCTCTGGCGGAACGAGCTCTGATGCCGGTTTTGCCTCCCGCCGACGAGTTTCCCTACGTGCTTCGGGTGGTGTCGGAGGTGCTGTCCTCTGATGGCTCCACGTCGATGGGATCCGTATGTGGTTCTACCCTGTCTTTGATGGATGCGGGGGTGCCCATTGCGAAGCCCGTTAGCGGTGCGGCGATGGGGTTAATTAAGGAAGACGATAAAATTTGCGTCCTTACCGATATCCAGGGGCTGGAAGATTTCCTGGGCGATATGGACTTTAAGGTGGCCGGGACCGAGACCGGAATTACCGCCCTGCAAATGGATATGAAAATCACCGGGCTGCCCATGACGGTGATTGCCCAGGCGATCGAAAAGGCTAAGCCGGCACGATCACACATTCTGTCGAAAATGATGGAGGCGATCGCAGCTCCTCGAGAAGAGCTGTCCACCTTCGCCCCGCGCTTGCTCACCTTCAAAATCGACCCGGACAAAATCGGTTTGGTTATTGGACCCGGCGGTAAAACCATTAAGGGTATTACCGAAGAAACCGGTGCCAAGGTGGATATTGCTGACGACGGTTTAATCACCGTGTCCTCTATGGACGGCGGCAATGCTCAGAAGGCGGTCACTATTATCCAAAATATGACCCGCAAGGTGGCTTCTGGGGACGTGTATTCCGGTAAGGTCACTCGGATTATTCCCATCGGCGCATTTGTAGAGTTCTTGCCCGGCAAGGAAGGCATGATTCATATTTCCCAGCTTGCGGATTATCACGTGGGCAAGGTGGAAGATGAGGTTTCTGTGGGCGACGAGGTGGTTATTAAGGTGCGCGAAATCGATTCTCGCGGTCGCATCAATCTTACCCGCCTGGGCATTCATCCCGAAGAGGCTGCCCGTGCTCGCGCTGGTGGATAAGTAGCGCCGCCGCTACGAGCTCCAAAAATAGGAGCCCCAGAACTAAAAAAACTAAAAGAGCTGATAGTTGGCCGTCTAGGTTGACCATCAGCTTTCTTCTTTTACGCGGCTTTTTTTATGGGGTTTTTATGGGGTGTGCAGCTCTGTCCGCTCTGCCTTATGCCAGCTCCGGCATGCTCCCCCCGCAATAGTAGGTCAATGAGCCCTGAGCCTGGCGATCGCTTGGCTCAGCGTTAATTAATGAAGCGACAATTGCTACGGTCTGCGGGGCAATCAACCACCATTAAAGCGGCGAATAATGCCGGTCAATAAATCCTGTGCGCTGGAGGTTGGCTGACTTCGGCTGCCTTCTATGATTTGGTTGACTTCTTCCAATACTTCTTCTCGAGTTGGGGCAGTAATCGGCATGCCGGACGGGCGGGTCCAGCGAGCGTCGAGCCCCAGGGTGGTCTGTTTTCCGGCAACGGTATTTTGGCGGACGCGGCTGGCTAGCTGTTGTACGCTTCCCGCTTTGGCGATCACTCTGTCAATTTCCGGCGACACCTCAGCCGCCGCTGTAAGCAAGGTGTACAAATTTGGGTGAACGGTGCCGTTGGGATTTAAGAACAGGTAAGTGGGTTCGCTAAGACTGCGGCTGGCGCGACCGCCATTGGAAAACGCCTGGACGCCATGGCCGATAATGCGATCCACGTCCAGCTCCGGATACACGTTGAATAAAGCGCCCATTAAACGTCCACCGGCGATAATTTGCTGGCGGGTGGGGCGCTCGCGACGGGGATCGTAATGAAATTCAAAACCAATGGCGCGGATATTGATCCAGTTCACGGGGACGCCGGTGTCAGGATCGCGGTAGGCTGCTTGCTTCAAAATATGAAACGCCGTTTTAGCCACGGGCACCGTCATTAAAATCTCGCCCTGGGCACCAATGACAAAATGGGCGCTCACTTCGGCGTTGCTGTTTTGCCACGATCGCGCCACATTGCCCACGGGCATGGACCGGTTGAGGGCGGTGTGGTGGAGAACAATGGTGTCGATGGGAATATTTGTCGGGCGATCTTCGTAGTCCCGGGTCGACAGGGTGCCATTCAGCACATAGGGAGACACGTCGATGCGGATGGTGGGGGATCCCGTTAGCTGGGATAGGGCTGGCGGGCTTCCGACCGTATCCCTCGAAATTAGAGCAATAAAGCTGAGGCTAGTGATTGCTAGGGCGATCGCCCAAATTAGTCGCCGCCAGGGCAACCGTGGCCAAAGTTTTGCCAAAGCATTTTTGATGAGTGGGTTTTGGGTAGATAGTTTGGATGAAAATTTGGATGAAAATTTGGATGAAAACCTGTGAAGCTTACCCATACTTGCCGCCTGCCGAAGCCGAGACAAAGTTGTTTTCAGTGTATTCATTTCCGTTAAGAAGCGGATTAAAAGGGCTTAACTTTAGCCATTTCTTATTGTTGCTTTAGCCTTTGTGTCCCAGCGGGTGTGATCTGGCTTTTTTCATGGTCCAAGGTTTCAATATTTTGTGGGCGATCGCCCGGCATCGGTGTAAAGCTCGCCACAGTTTGGGGTGATTTATTTAACCTTTCTAGAATCCTTCTTTTAGGATCCTTCCGCTTCAACCACCATCAGGGTGTATTTCTGGGGCGATCGCGGAGTGCCAATGGTGGTTTTCACCAGTCGCGTTTCCCCTTGCACCAGCGGCGGCGCGGTGGTGGAGCTCACAAATAGCGGGCGCGTTTCTAAGGATTGGTCCTGATCGTCAAAAATTTCCACCTGGAGTTTTAGTTTGTTTAAGTTGACACTGCCCGTGTTGGTCACTTCCAAAACCAGCTTGAGATAGTTAGAGGCACCGTCTTGGTAGCTGCTCACGGATTCGGTGCGAACCCCTATTTTTATATCTGCACCGGGAGGTTGAGCCGCTGCCCAGCCAAATTTCCCGACGGGGCTGGCGGGGTAGCTGGCGGGGGCGGGGGCGGTTTTAAGAAAGGTGGTTTTAAGGCGCACGTTGGACAACTTGTCCAGGTTAGGAGCTTGGGTATTGCTGCTAATGATCGAAATGGGTTGGCGATCGCCCGGTCGCAGGGTGGCATTTAAGCTACCAATGATTTTTACGGATTTAGTATGAATAACATTGCCGCTGTCGTCGAGATATTCCAATTGGGCTTCGGCTTCGCTAATTTCCTGCTGGGTGTTGTTGACTAGAGAAAAGGCAGCTTTGTAAAACGTGGAGTTGCTATAGCGGGTTAAGCTCGAATTACTGGTTTCCAGCACCAGCCCGTCTCCGTTTTCTCCCACAATTAGCTCGGCAGGAATGGAGTTGGTGCCCGTTTCAGCGCTGGAGACGCCTTTGGAGGTGACACTTTTCGACTGGGTATTGGGAGCGTTAACGGGGGCGTTAGGAGCTTCAACTGGGGCAGGAACTGGAACCGGATCCCCGGATCTTTCGGAGACTCTGGCGGCTCTTAAGTAGCCAAATACACCGACCCCCGCCAGGATCACCCCCACCGCTACTGCTCGACCGGCGTTAGCCAGGAAGCCGCCGGGTTTTCGCCTAAGGGGTGGGGGGGCACTGCGAGGAGAAGATCTAGCGATCGCATCAAGCTGGTTCAGCAACTGGGCCGCCTTCTGGGAATCGGGAGCAATGCTCAAACACTGGCGAGCGAGGCGCTGGGCTTTTTCCTGATGAATACGATCGCGGGTTTCCTGGTAGCGTCCCTGGTGCGCCTGGGCCCATTCCAGCAGGGTATCGGCATCGGTCACAGGGACCAGGGATGCCCGTTCAAATTCGGCGATCGCATCTTCCCAACGCCCTGCCCGGCTGTAGGTGCGAGCCCGCTGGAGACAGGTGCGAGCTTCGGCCTGGGCCAGCTTAATATCCGCCTCGTCCATGCCCATTTCCAGGGCGATCGCTTCCAACTCCGTTTGGTCGGGCAGCTTTTTTTTGTGGTGACTTAGCTCCGAAATTCGCTGAATATAGCGAGTAACAATATCGTCGGCTGGGGTAAACTCAGCCATGGGTCGTAGGGGAACCACAGCTCTTCCAAGATACACTTGCTGCCGCCGCAAAGTGCACCAGCCATAGGTCCAGGGGCTGCGGTAAATTGGCGATCGCCTCCCGTAACGTGTCATTGGGCGCAGGATGGTCGGGGGCTTTTTTCGCCAAAATAAATTCCGGCTCTTTATTCAGATTTTGCGTCAATTTTTGCGATCGCCACTCCCAAGCTAGCCCCAGCATTTCCCCCGTCTGCTCGTGGTTTTTGTAAACCGTTGCGATCGTGGTACTGGCCGCATCGGGGCGATCGCCGGTCACCTGGACCAGAAATTCCACCATTAAATCGGGACGGTCTGGGCGCTGAAAGCCCAACCCCTGGGCCACACAGCCGCCGCTCACCAAAGCCACGAAAAGCCAGGCGATCGCGGTCCACTTCCACCGTTGCCAAAGCCCCCACCAGCCCGCTGCCATCAATACAACCATGACTGGCAAGGTTACAAATTGATATCGCGCCGCCACGGTAACGTCCTTGCCCAGTGCCAGCACAATGCCCACCATCACTGCGGCGATCGCTCCCACCAAGATCCCAAATCCACTTAAAATCTGCCAGGTTGCCGGGTCGAACTGCCGTCGTGATCGCCAGGCAAACACCAGCCCAGTCACCATTAATCCAGCAGCGACTCCCATCATCCCGCCGGAAATCACCACCACCGCCACGGGTTGATTTTCCACCGGCAGCATCACCCCCATGGTCACGATCCAGGCGATAAATCGGGCGATTCCCTCAAACCCAGTGGTCCAGGTCACCGTTTCCGCCAGCCAATCCGTCAGCCCTTCCTTGGGAATATTTTGGGCATAGGGCACCCACGTGATCGCCGTTGCCGCTGTGCCCAATCCGACGATCGCCAAGGATTTCCACGGTTGCGGACGCCCTCGGTAAAGGGCAACAATCCCCAAGGCGATCCCCTGAGCCAGCAGCAGCAGCCCCACAAAAAAATGGGTGGCAATACCCAAGCCGTTAACGATAATCCACACCCACGGCAGCCAGCGGGGTAACCGTTTGGGGCAATCCCAGTGGCGCAAAACAATGGTCCAGCAGATTAGGGAGGCGATCGCCCCTACCAGCCCCAAAGTGTAATGGCGAGTTTCCTGGGACAGGTAAATGCCAAAGGGAGACACCGCCATCAGCAATGGGGCAACCAGGGGTAAAAACCTTTCCCGGCTAACCTTTTTCACCAGGACGTAGGTGCCAGGAATTGCCAGCACGCCGAAAAGGGCCGGGAGCGATCGCGCCACCCCTAAATCAACAACGGCCCCCGACCCTTGCCAAAGGTGAATCCACCCATTGGACAATAGAAAATACAGGGGCGGGTGATTACTTTCCGTGAGCAGTCGCTCCCAGGTAGCCCCTGGACCTAAGGTATCTTGGACGGTTAGGACCTCTAGAAGGCGACTCGTCGGCACCACCTGATCTAGGGGAATCCCCCCAAAGCCGTGCCCCAGACTAAATACCAACGTGGCAAACTCATCGCTCCACAGGGGATGATCCCCTAGGTGCCACATTCGCAGCACAGCGCCCAGAATCGTAATTGCCCCCACAACCCAACCCGCTTCCAGCTTTTGTGAAACTGGGTGAGCCACTGACCGAAACCTACCGAGATGCTCGTACTAGCAGAAATACGCCAATGCCCGTAAACCCTAAAACTGGCGTCCAGGTGGCAATTACCGGAGCCACCACCTCCGTTAACCCCAGGGCGTCCATCACAAAGGCGAATAGGTAATAGGCAAAGATCAACACCACGCTAATGCCAAAGCTGGTGGCGCGGCTCACTCGCTGGTGTTTGCGATTGCCCAGGGCTGAGCCAATTAACCCAAAGGCCACACACACAAAGGGCAGCGCCAGCTTTTGCTGAATGCGTAACTCTAGCTTGTTGATGGAACCGCGATCGCCACTTTCCCGCACCAGCGCCAGCTGCTCCTGGGCTTGGACAATATTCATCTCCTCGGTCTTATACCGCCCCCGCACTGCCAAATCCAACGCCGTCCGCGGCAGCTGCACCGTTTGCTGGTCAAACCTCAAAATATTGCGGTAGGACCCATCTTCCGACACCAAATAAATAGTGCCGTCAAAAAATTCCCATTGACTAGTGCTGGGCTCCCATCGCGCCGACTTAGCCACAATCACCTGTTTAACACCATATTGGGATCGGTCCACCACGGTCAGCTCCTGCATCAGCTCCCCATCAAACCGCTCCGCGTAAAACATGCGGGTCAGGGTATTTTTCTCGCCCCCCCCCGGCAGCTTCACGTCTCCATATTCCCGATAAAAAATATTTTCGTCTCGAAACGCGGGCTGGGAATCGGTCCCCAACGCCTGCTCCAGCACCGTTGTGGCTTGGTAATTGGCCGCTGGCACCAACCACTCGTTAAACACAAAGGTCATACCGGTGACCAAAAAGCTCAGGGCGATCGCCGGCACCACCAGCCGATAAACGCTAACCCCACAACTGCGCAGGGCCACCAGTTCACTGTCATTGGACAACCGCCCGTAGGCCATCAACGTTGCCAACAGTGTCGCCATGGGAAACGACAGCACAATAAAATAGGGCATCCGCAGCAGCAGCACCTGCAGCGCCAGGGGAATCGGCAAGCCCGCCTCCACCACCTGGCGCACCAGCTCAAATAGGGTGCCCACTGCCACGCCGATCGACGAAAATGCCGCCACCCCGAACAAAAACGGCATCACCAGCTCGCGCGCCAGATATCGATCCATTATCGATAGATTTGGCAGCCACTGGGGCCACAAGGAAGGAGGAGAAAATCTTGCTTTGTACGGGGCTGAGCTCATGCGGTGACGCAGATGGAGAAAATACCTAGACGCATTCCTATGCCAGTCTACCTTAGCGTTCCCAGTGCTCCAGTCCAACCGATCCACAGCTTTGGGATTGCCGCTCAATCCTTTGGCTTAGGTCAGCAAAATCCACTGAACCTCACCAAAATCCCCTTAAAAACCACCTAAAGCCAACTGGATCCTGTTCCCTTTCCTGGCTTTTATCGGGCAAACTGCTCACCTAAATAATATTGCCGCACCAGCGGATTTGCATACAGTTCGTCGGCGCTGCCCGAAGCTAGGATTTCCCCGTCTCGCATAATGTAGGCTCGGTCGATAATTTCCAACGTTTCTCGCACGTTGTGGTCGGTAATTAAAACGCCCATCTGTTGCTGTTTCAGCCGGGCAATGGTTCCTTGGATATCCGTCACGGCGATCGGGTCAATACCAGCGAAGGGTTCGTCCAGTAGCAAAAACTTGGGACCGTCTAGTCCCACCGCCAACGCCCGGGCAATTTCCGTACGACGGCGCTCTCCCCCAGACACCAGGTTCCCTGCCGTATGGGCCACGGAGGCAAGGCTAAATTCTTCGATTAGAGCTTTGAGGCGCGATCGCCATTGGGACTGGGGCACCTGAGTTTGTTGCAACACCAGCAGCAAATTATCCTGCACCGTCAAGTGGCGAAAAACGCTGGGCTCCTGAGCTAAATAACCGATGCCCAGCCGCGCTCGCTGATGCACCGGCAGGGTCGTAATATCCCGCCCATCCAGCAGCACCCGCCCCGTATCTGGGCGCTCCAGCCCTGTGGCTATGTAAAACACGGTGGTTTTGCCCGCGCCGTTGGGTCCCAGCAAACCTACGATTTCACCTTGCTCTACGCGCAAGTTAACCCGATTGACCACCGGGCGATCGCCATAGGATTTTTGAGCATTTTCAAGGACAATTTTCAATGGGGTTACCTAAAAAGCCGCTTTTTAAAACGTTTGCCGCCGGGCGGAAAAATAATTAAGCAAAAATTTCTAAAATCCTATGGGTATTTGGTCGGTAAATCAAACGAGATGTTCCAGTTAGGAAATCGCTGGCGTTTATCCCAATTTTCCATATCAGATGCAAGGACTTTAAAAATAAGACTTTTTCAGTCATTTTCTTCGGCAATTTTTTTCGGCAATCTCCCAAGCAACTTTTTTCAGTAATTCTCGAACTTAGTAAGGCGATCGCTCCAGCGTCCTAGGGAGGTTCGCCGGTAACGTGGTCGGCAAAAATCCGGCAGTAAATCCGGATAAACCCGCTGGCAAAATCCAATAACGGCGGCGGTGAAACATCCTTCGATTAGCACTAGGGGGGCATGGGTGATCGCGATCCCTACCGCTGCTGCCCGTTCCACGTCTGGATTCAAATCAGGCGTAATGCCCACTAACACCGCCCCAAAAAACAGCAGCACCGCCAACACCGTACCAATGGAACCCGCCAAAAAGCCCCCCACTAAGGTGGACCGCGATCGCCCCAGCCATCCGCTGCCCCACCGGTGACACAGGCGAAATAAAAAGCCGGCAGCCAATGCCGGCCATCCCAAAATCAACGAATTAACGCCCAACACCGTCAAACCACCGTGCCCCATCAAAATTGCCTGGAGGGTCAGCCCCACGACCACCGATGGAAATGCCAGCGGTCCTAAAATTGCCCCCATTAACCCCACCAATACAAAATGCACGCTGGTAGGAGGGATGGCGATACGAATACTAGATGCCACAAAAAAAGCTGCCGTGAGCAGCGCTGCCCGGGCGATATTTTTCTGCGCCGTGGGTTGGGGGCCGTAGGGGTGGGGAGAGGGTGCTGGGGTAAAGTTCGGTTCATTGGGGTGCGGATGCAATTCCCCTTGGGTTTGCTTAGGGCGATCGCCAACGGTTGTAGGAAAGTTGCTTTGTTGATCGCGCAGCTGAACGTCGAGTGCACGTGCGGCTTGTTTGGTTTTATTCCTTGTCTGAACTTTAGACTGTCGCAATGTCCACCACAGGGTCAGTCCTCCTAAGGCATAGCCGCCAATACATAATGGCGCAGGTAATAAACCGTCAGCTATGTGCATTTTTGTACTCTTCCCTATTTTTGCTATTACGGCCCAATCTTTCCTCTCGTAAAGGGGAAAGATTGGGCTGTTGGGCTGATTATTTCGAGCTGCTTATTCTGAGCTGTTTATTCTGCTGCGGCAAATTAATCAGTCATGTTAGTCGGCAGTATTTAGTCGGCAATATTTAGTCAGCAGCGCTAATCGGCAATTTCTACGCTGCCCGATACGCCACCGGGGACGCTAGAAATATTGCCGGGCGATCGCCGCATCGCCAACCATGCCCCCCCCAAGCAGCCCGCCACCCCCAAACCAAGCCCCAACCACTGGGGCAGCCCCTTTTGGGACCCACTGCCCAATGTGGCCAATTCCTGCGTTGCCAACGCCGTTTCCGGCGGCCACTCCATTGTTACAAACGCCCCATGCCCCGCGTGACGTACCTTAATATCCCAGCTACCCGCTTGGTCAGGGGTAAATTCAAAATAGCCCTCAGCGTCGGTTTTCCCCGTTAGCCAAGGGGTTTGGGGCTCATCAGGGTGGTAAATAGAAACCTGCGCTTCCTTCATGGGTTCGCTGGTGTCATACTCCGCCAGCACCTGTACCGCTGTTCCCGACGGTGTATTAATCGCTTTATATTGCACCCTTGCTCCGTGGGCCGCAGCCACCGAGGCGATCGCCGCCACCATTCCCGCCGCTAAACCTGCCGTAGCGATCGCCTGAAATGCCCCTTTGAATTGCCCGCGGAATGGCTTACTTTTAGGCTGTTTTTTTAACCCTTTGCCTAATGAACTTTCTAACAGTACAGCGCTCGAATTAGGGATTAAATTCATGGTTTTATCCTCAGGCTAGTTATTCGTGGGTTTAGTAAGCTTGCCGCCTGACAGGTATTACTTAGGGGCGGTATTCGGCAGCGATTCGTGGCGTTCTAGTGAATTTGGTGAATTCGGATAATTAGGAAGTGGCAATAGGAAATCAAGGCTAAAAGTTAGCGCGAATAAAGGGAGTGAGCTGGAGGAAAGGGGTTATCGAAAGAGCATTTAAGAAAGCGCATCAAACATTCAAAAAAACGTATTAGAAACCTTTAAAAATGCTTTGGAATAAATCCAAAAATCAATCTTTCAAAATCAACCCCTCAAAGTTAGAGAGGTCATCAATTAAATTTCAGAGGTAAATTCCAGAAGCCTGATTCAGTGGGAAGTGCACGCCCTTTTAAAAACATTAGGAGCTGAAACCCTCGCAGCTATTGAACTTGAAATTTAATTGATGACAGATAGCCCCTAAGCGCCCTTCTCTCCTAAGAGCCCTCCTTTAACGCCACATCGCAATGCCCTTCCCCCACGTGGGGCATGGACATTAGCACTTCCTTCAGAAGCTGCCTCAGCTGTGGCGTTGCCCAGCTGTCAGCCGTCGCCGCCGCCAGCACCACCTTCCCCTCTTCAGCCGTTGCGGCAAAAGGATCAAATCCCATCGCTGTGACGTTCACTTCTGCATTAGACGGCGAATCTCCGTCACCGAACAAATGATCCAGGTGCAGAGTTAGCTCCACTTCCCCTTCGCTGTCCGCCGCCACAATGCCTTTGCGTTCGTCGCCCACGTAGTCACCACAGGACACTTGAAACGCCCCCGGCAATTCCAGATCAAATTCAACGGTGCGATTATCTTTAACTGCCGTGCCTTTCAGGACGCGCGGCGCCTCGCCCCCTCCCCACTGCCATTGCACCTGGTTATAATTCCCTACCGGCACCTCCTGAGCGCCCAGCAGGGCTGGCCCATCTTGCAGAGCAACGGTAACAAACTGCTCTGATGCAGCTTCGTCCCCTTCCTTGAGGGGCCAGGACGCCTCCAAAGTCTCATCGCTGCTCGCCGCCCGAGGAGGCACACCCGACGCCGTGATCTCCCCAACGGTGACCTTAATTTCCTGGAAACTCATTTGCCAGTCATCCTTTGACAGCATTCCTTCCTGGGCAAACGCTTCTCCATTGACCACCAGCCCTAGCTTGGACATTTCGGCCGTTGACCCGCCACAGCTGGATAGGGCAGCCGCAAGTAAGCTGGCGATCGCCAAAGGACGCCAAAGGGAAGATCGCTGAGCCGATCTCCCCGCCAACTTTTCAGAGAACTTTCCAATAAACGGTAGTTTCAATTGCCCCTGCTTTTGCCAATATCCTTGTGAACCCTTTGATAGAGTTTGACGGTCATAGCCAAAATTAATTCTCATAAGCAATATGGTGACTTGAGGCCACCTCACGAACTAAACCAGTAATAGCGAGTCAAGCCCAAAACATCGCAACGACTAAAGCATGCCGTCAGCCACCTTTAAAGCCTTAAACAGAGAGGAGTATTGCGCCCGTTTAAAAAAAGGTCAGGGCGGTAAACCTCACAGCGACAGACTTTGGAGTTTCACTGACGCCAGCCTCCTCCTTTGAACACCGAATTCAAACCGAAATATCGCAGTTTAGGGTGTTCCAATAGTGATGCGATTGGGTGGCGCTATACGGTTAGTAAAAACGACTCACATTGAGTTGACAATGCCCGCACGGGGCATCCAAACCAAATATTTTTGGTGAGAGAAAATAAAAGTCAGTATGTCTCGCGGTGATCGTTAAGAACCCTAAGCATT
>CALCTI010000485.1 GCA_937894105.1 uncultured cyanobacterium | reverse complement strand
AACTTTTGTCCCTGTACTGAGAGTCTAGCTACTTCCCTGACGCGATAACAGCGTCTTTCGTAGGAATGTTTCAGCCTGATTTGCCTCAAATTCAAATACCCTGTGAACAATAATCCAACTGACTAGCGGCATTGCCAGCGCCAGCATCGCAAATTGTCGGTCAGAGTCCTCGGCAGTTAACAGCAGCATTGTAAAAACGGGAAACCAAATGCTGCTCCACAAGATGATGAAAACGATCACGAGAGGGTGGAGTTGCATTGTGACGATGACACGGGTGCCCTGGGGCGTCGCAGCGTACTGACCGGTCACAATGGGCAAAAATGAGTTGCGATAGTGAATATGTCGCCGAATTTCAAAGCCGTTGTCGCTGGATTGTCCTAAAAATGGTTTTGTAACTCGCTTAAGTAGCTGTAGCCCTCGGTAGGGAGCGATCGCCCCATTCAAACGCTGGGCAACCTGAGACGGCGGAGCAGCAACTATTAATTCCAGCCGCCGGGATGGCAAAATTTTGACCGCCATTATCTAATACCAAATCCGGAATGTTAACTCCAACGTCGTAAAGATAGCCCAATGAGTGCTAAGCCTTTCGGAATAAGGGTTTAGCTAAAACCATCACCTTGGGGTAGTTAAAGCGGATTTGGTATAACCACCATTATCTAAGCGCTATGACTACGTTGCTCTCAATTCTCGCTCAGCAAAATTACCCCCATCAGATCAA
This sequence comes from uncultured cyanobacterium, assembly GCA_937894105.1. Lineage (GTDB taxonomy): Bacteria > Cyanobacteriota > Cyanobacteriia > CACIAM-69d > CACIAM-69d > CALGDE01. The sequence continues at coordinate 1,159 of CALCTI010000485.1, read as the reverse complement.
ACCTGCTGGGGATGTGTGCTGGCTAATGCCAATTCCCTAAATTTAAGCGATATAAAATGCCCTTTTAAGCCTTGTTTTTTAGGCGTCCGATATCTCTCAACTTAAAAGAATTGGTATAACAACTAACGTTTAGTCGATGGTAATGGGGGTGGGACCATCGCCGGCGCTGCCACCGGAAGGCGGGGTGGTGCTGCGCACTTCGGCGTAAAGGCGATCGCGCCACTCAAAGAACGGAGCATAATCCAAATTGTCGGCAATGCCGGGAATGCCGCGCCCTTGAACGCTGGAGGGAATATCCAGATAGTTACCGCGAGGGATTTTAAGGTAAATGCTGGCGCTGGCAACGGCAAAATCAGCCAAGGTCGGCTCGTTGCCCGTCAAGTAAGGGCTATCGGACAAAATCAAGCACAGGCTTTCCAGATCCTGATGGAGAGATCGTTTGGCGGCGGCGATCGCATCGGGACCCACCCCAACGCCAGCCCCTACCGCATCAAATACTTCTCCCGGCACTGAACCAATAATATTTTTCACAATATCCGGCGTCCCCGACGGCAGCCAGCCCGTGCGAAACTCCGTATCCCCGCGCAGGGCAAGCAATACCAACTTGCGAGCATTAGGCACGATCGCCTCATCCGCCCACTCTTCCATCATCAAAGACAGCCCTTTCGCCTTCACCTCTAAGGGAATAACCGGCTTGATGGGATAAGTTTCGTCCAGGTATTTAGCGATCGCCGTTGAATCCGAAATCACCTGCTCCCCGTCTTTCAGCACCGGCACCTGACGCTGACCCGAAAGCCGATACACATCCACCTGACCCATGCCCGGTGTCACGTCAATTTTGCGATAGTCAATGCCTTTGTAATCCAAACTTTTTCGCAGTAGGACGAATACTTAAATTGATATAGCTCAACCATAGGTTGTTATTAATCCTGACTATTGCGTACGACGCTGGAAAATGCCCCCCTTTCTTGAGGCGATCTATAAAGCATTTCCCCGCGATCGCCCCCATTGTGACACCTGAATTTTGGAATGGGGAGGGTCGGACAACCCACCCTTACGACCTGCCAAAAATATTTACTCTCGTTGATATTTGCCAGACAATCTAAGCTTTCACACGCCATAGATAATCCAGAATCTCTCTCCGGTTCTCGCTATTCTT
>CALCTI010000484.1 GCA_937894105.1 uncultured cyanobacterium | reverse complement strand
ACCCAGTTGGCTGTGGCACTGTTGGTTTCACAGTTTTGTCCCTGTACTGAGGAGCGTAGTACGCCCTAAATGCATCCCAACAATTCCTCTTATACAAGATTGCAGACATTTAACAGGTGTCTACTCGATCAAATAGGGAAAAAGTGTGAAGCCGTTGCTGCCATTCACGAGTAAGGGAAAACGCTTAGGGGGAAATTAACAGCGATCGCCGCAGCAGATCCAAGGCAGAACAGGCGCTAGCATTGCGAATCCACTGGCGCGATCGCGTTTCCCCCAAATTAAGCCGCTCGTGAATTACCCCGTTTGGACCGGCCAGCCCAACATACACCAGCCCCACCGGCTTTTCGTCGCTACCGCCGCCGGGTCCCGCAATCCCCGTAACGCTAATACCCCAAGTGGTTCCCAGGGACTCACGCACACCCACCGCCATTTGCTCCGATACCTCAGCACTCACAGCACCCACTTTTTCCAAGGTGTCTTTCGATACTCCCAACCCCTTAACCTTGACGCGGTTGTCGTAGCTAATAATGCCCCCCCAAAAGTACGCTGAGCTACCGGGAATCGCCGTTAACAGTTGCCCAATGCCGCCGCCGGTGCAAGATTCCGCCACCGCCACTGTTTCCCCCCGCTGTTCCAGCAGCTTCCCAACCACGATCGCTAAAGTGTCATCGTCGTTGCCAAAATAATGAATTCCTCCCAGCTTTTGCAGCTTTTCTTCCACAGGATCAATTAGGGCGATCGCCGCCGCCAAGTTCTTTGCCCGCGCCGCAATGCGTAACTTAACCACCCCATGGTTGGCGTAGGGAGCCACCGTAGGGTTTTCCATCGCCAAAAATTCTGCCGCCATTTCTGCCAACGTGGACTCGGAAATGCCCCAAAATTTCAACGTGCGCATTTGAATGGTGCTTTGGCTCCAGCCATGGGATCGCAAATAGGGCACCGCTGTTTCTTTCCACATGGGACGCATCTCCGTAGGCACCCCCGGGAAGGTCATAATTAGCACATCGTCCTGAGCCTGCCAAATCATTCCCGGCGCAGTGCCCACCGGATTGGGCAACACTTGAGCGCCCTGGGGCTGAAGGGCTTGCTTACGATTGCTGGGGGCCATTTCCCGACCGCGCCGGGCAAATTTCTCGGCAATATCCGCCAGCACTTCTGGATGCTCCACCAGCGGCGTTTTGAAATAGCTGGCGATCGCCTCAGTGGTCAAATCATCAGGAGTCGGTCCCAAACCACCAGTAAAAATTAGTAATTGGGATCGCTGGCAGGCGGTGGCGATCGCCTGGTGAATTCGCTGGGGATTATCACCTACAACCGTCTGATAATAATGGGCAATTCCTAGGTCAGCAAACTGTTTCGCCAGGTACTGGGAATTGCTGTTTAAAATATCACCTAAAAGTAACTCAGTGCCAACGCAAATGATTTCGGCAGATCCCATTACAACTCCCTTTTTTAAGTCGATGAAACTTCAAACTATATAAAGTCCACAAGACTGAAAAACAGTTTGAATCTATGCCTATTTCTAACCGCTTCTTTCCAACGTTGCTTATCGACAACGTCATTGGTTTTATTATGCCACTTTGCCGCTGCGCCTAAATCTTACGCCTTTTGCCAACATAACGTACACATTGGATAGGGGGCCTAATAGGGAAACCGCTAAAAAGTAGACCCAGCTTAGGGCGAAGTCATTTGCCTGCAACATCTTCAAATAAAGTGTGTCTCGCCCTACTTTCCCCGGAGCAAACCAAAAATCAACGTGATTAGAGCGAAACAGAGACGGCATTTTAGTATCGTTTTTAAACTGCCCCAAAACATCATGAACTAAGCTGGCGTAGTAGGTGACTGGCTTATCAGTTTTTACGTTCCTAACTCCGTCAGGCGTTCCCAGCCAGAATAGGTCTAAAACGTTGACTTTAGGAGAATTTCCATCCCAGCTATAGCCTTTTAAAATAATAAATTCCCCTTGGGGAGTAATGCGGGCTCGAACCTGCGGCCAAGGTCCCCCATCAATAAAGTCAATGTCCTCTTGAACTTCCCGCCTTAATCGTGTCAGTGAACTTGGATCTAAGTAGTCACTGAGCTGACAGCGATAGGTTTCTTTTAGGGTAAATAACCATCTCACTCACCGGCACCCCACTATTTCAAACAGTCCTATACGGTCCCATAATCAGTCCAAATCATCATACTGTTCCCTTGAGAAGGATGTCTAAAATTTTACGTTGACTGGTGGCTCGAGACTCTGCCGAAGTTGTTATGGGGGATTGGTCAATAATACGGGCTAAAAGAAGACGCTTTGGTAAAGGCTTTAGGGATTGCCGACTTTAGGAGCCACTATGATGGGAGTGGTGTATCTAACGTTTTTTCTTTATATGTTTCTCCACTGAACACGAGTAAATTGTGGCTCAGTATTTTTGAATTCAGTTTTCACTAACCCCGAGAATTGCCCTCGGAAGGACGCTTTTTATGGACCGCCAGGAACTATTGCACAGATATGCTGAGGGTGAACGAGAATTTTCTGGTATGGATTTATCTCAAGCTGATTTGAGCAATGCAAATCTAACAGGAATTAACCTAAGTAATGCCAATTTAGTTTTGGCAAACTTAAGTGGGGCACGACTTAGTCAGGCTAACTTGAGTGGTGCAAATTTAATTGGTATTGAGGCGATCGCCACGGACTTAAAACAGGCAAACTTAACCTGGGCAAAGTTGATTGGCGCCACATTAATAGAGTCCTGTTTTAAGCGCGCCAGCATGATTGAGGTGATTATGTCTGGGGCAACGTTAGAACGCTGTGATTTACGCCACTGCTGTTTAATTGGGGCAGATTTAGTGGGATGTAATTTAGGCGATGCCGATATTAGCCACAGCAATCTTATGAATGCAAATTTGTCCGGTGCTGATTTATGGCAAGTGGAAATGACTGACACTAACTTGCAAGGGGTTCAGCGAAAAAATATAAAAATGTCTGACGACATGATGGCAGAATTCGTTCGGCAAGAACCCTTAGAAAGTTAATAGTTTGGTGCGCCACAGTTCCGGGAAGCCTCTATGGTTTTGGTGGTCATCTCTGATTGATATTGCTCATAACTATTTGTTGGGATCAACTATTCGTTGGGGTCAAAAGGTGTAAATTCGCCTCCCAATGCGGTCACAACGGTCTCCGTATTTGCCACGATCATATTGACGTAGGAATCTCCTCGGCTTCCCGGTTCACCAATGGCATCGGCGTAAAGTTCGTTGGGAGCCAGCTCAACTCCGGCCTCGTCTGCCACGGTTCGAATCAACGCTGGATTAATGGTAGTTTCGGCGAAAATACTGGGCACTTTTGCGTTGCGAATTAGATCCGCCAGGCGTTTTACCGTCTGGGCGCTGGGCTGTTCTTCGGTGCTAATGCCAATCAGCGTTCCCAGTACCGGCAGGTCATAGGCTTGGGCGTAATATTGAAAAGCGTCGTGGGTGGTTACCAGTTTGCGTTGGTTTTCAGGAATGGTGGCAATTTGCGCTGCCACCCACACGTCTAGTTTTTCTAGGGTCGCGATCGCCCGTTCCGCATTTTCCCGAAATACCGCCGCGTCTTCAGGAAACTGCTCACTTAATGTGTCGCGAATTTCTTCCACCATGGCGATCGCATTTTTCACATTTCCCCACACATGAGGATCTGGCACCTGTTGTCCCTCGTAATCCATCTCCAACGGCTGCACTGCCTCTGCCACCGGCACTGTTTTCGCCTCC
>CALCTI010000483.1 GCA_937894105.1 uncultured cyanobacterium | reverse complement strand
CCCCAAGCATCCGCCAGCGTCGGGTACAGCGTCCCCGTCGGATCAATGGGCGCATTTTCCAACAGCACCACATCGGTAATAGAATTTTCGCCTCCCATTGCACAGGCCCCATACACCCGAGGCACGTGGAAGGGATGGCGGTGCAATTTCATATAAGGTTGGGCGATCGCCGGCCACTGGGGCAATACCCACGGGGGCGTATGGGGCTGGGTATCCAACCACACCGACGGAGCCTGCACAAAATAGCGCCCAGCCAAAAAGCTCCCCACTGGAATCGCCGCCGCCACCTCCCCCAGGGCCCACAAATACCGATAATCCAACGGCTCCTGACACTCCGCACACGCCTCGCGCCCCACCACATTTTGCGGATTGCAACAGCGGGGGTTGGTGCAATATAGAGGAATGGAACCAGAGGCCGGAGAAACACCCTTGGGCTAATCAATAAGAGTTGGCGGATAAACGATGGCAAATGTAGAAACGGTAAAAAATACCGTAACGCCACTGATTTTAGCCGCGATTCTTGCGATAGGTTTTTTCCGCTGCAAATCTGCCGTAAATCCGCTGCAAATTTGATCCCAAGCCTCAATTTCAGCCATTGATGCCAACGATATTGCGCAGGATTGTAACGGTTGTCCACGGGGTGGCAATTTTAGGGCGCTGAAGATAAGTTTCGCGCTAGAACAGAAGTAGATCGGCGGCGATCCTCTCAAACAGTCCTTACCCAGTGTTCCTTTCCAAAGATTGGTAACTCCTTTCGCCCAACACTCGCTTATACCAGCGCCTCAACCCATGGTCTTAATTTGGCTACTAATCGCCTTTGGACTTCTTGCTATTGAATTCGTGGTGCCCACCGCATTTGTTTCAACGGTGATGGGGATCGCAGCCCTTGGCGTCGCGGCGTTGTCCCTAGTTTTTCCCTGGATCGCCGGTCAAATTGTGGTGTGGATGCTGGCATCAGTGGGCTTGGCGTGGGGAACGCGCCGCTGGATCCAGCCGTCTGGCGTTAAAAATAACCACTGGGATCCCGTTGAAGCCCAAACGTTAACGGAAATTCCACCAGGGGAGTTCGGGCGGGTGCTCTATGACGGTAATTCTTGGCGAGCCCTGTGTGCGGATGACCCCCAGGCGAGCGCCCCCGACGCCAAAGTTTATGTGGCGGGTCGCAAAGGCACTACCCTCCTAGTGGTCCCCCAAATTAACGCCTTGCCCTAAGGGCTCAGCGGGGCGAAACTCCTCCCGCAACCGCCAAAAATAGTCTTCCTCTGTCACCAGCTTGATTAGCTTATTTGCCTCGTCGTAGAAGCGATCGCCCTGCTCCTCCCCCGTTGAGGTCCCTGCAAAAACCTCCAACAGCGGCTTTCTGATGTAAATGGGACGCCACTGGTAGTCTTTCCCCTTCGCGTACTGATCCACAGCAGGATCCACAAGGCAACAATACAGCTCCCACCCCTCTCCCAAGGTTGCCACCTTTGTTGACAGACGATCCACTAATTGAACATAGTTTTGATTGAGAGGATATTGACCGTGAAAACTGCAGTCAAACTCCAAAATCAAACAAAAATCTGGACCTTTTTCAGCATAAGAGGGGGGAAAGCCATATGGTTCCCCATCCACATCAACTCCCACATAAATGCCAGGAAAAAGCCCATTTAGTAGCTGAATTCCTATCTTTCCAAATGCTTGACCCAGGTATTGACTCCGTAAATTGGGAACCGTTATTTCGTAGTCCTGCTGAATATAAACGGACCAATCTCGCCTCGAAATCCGATCAATAAGTTCACTAATCGTTCTCTTCAAATTTGACGAGGCATAGTAGTACTTAATTGCTTCGTGGGTAATGGGTGCTGGCGCCCCCATCCCTTCTCCTTTAAGCAAATCTAAGAAATCTTTAAAAATAAAAGATGAATCGGAATTTTCCCTGAGCCAGCTTTCAATTAAAGTAAAAATATCGCTCCAACAAACAGCCACATCGGGATTTTGATCGTGCTGGCGAACCGAGGCAGTAATTAAAACAATGCAATTCTCAATAAAGTGTCTTCCAGCGTAATTTCGATAATTGTCTAGCTGGTTTTCGTGAAGGGAACTCCAGGCTTTGTGCTCGAAAATTATTGCTTTTCCTTCAGAAAGATAAACCATATCTGGAAAAACGGCATCGAAATTAAATTGCGTATTCCACTCGCCTTTTTCCTCGTTAATGTCGATCCAGTGTTCCGGCGATCGCTCCCCTATTGCCCGAAGAAAAAAGCTAGAAAAGTCAGAATGCTCGCGTAAAATCCAGGCAAAAGCTTCAGTAATAAAATTTTCTAGAGGATCATGCCCCTCCCGAGGGCGATACTTTCTTAGGGATGATAAAAGACCAGCGCCCATGGCTTGCCCCCTTTTTCAGCGTCTTGCGTGAGTTTTGACAATGCAGGCATTTTCCACTTGACCGCAATTTTTACTTGACCATAACCGAACCACAAAAGGTACGCAGGTAAAAAAATTGCAAAAAAATACAGGCAGCGAAACTTGGTGGACTTCGCTACCTGTTGTAAAAAAACGGCGTTGCTGAATTTGAGGAGGTAGGGCGTGTTGCTTTTCACAACGCACCTTAGAAGATTAACCTCAGTGGCGGTGCGTTGCTAGGGCAACACACCCTACCGGTGTAATGCTGTTTCCTCTCCTAAACCTGCAATGCCAAAAAAACTAAGTTTGATGCTACCAGCTAGACTTGACCACGCCGGGCAATAAGCCCTTGTGAGCCATATCCCGCAGGGCGTTGCGGCATAGACCAAAGTCCCGGTAGTACGACCGAGGACGACCGGTCAACCAGCAGCGGTTGCGATGGCGTGTGCGAGAGCTGTTGCGAGGTAGGCGCTGGATTTTACGGTGAAGATTGAGTTTTTCGAGGGGGTCCGTTGCCTGCTCGAATTCTTCCTTCAGAGTGGCTCGCTTGGTGGCGTACTTTGCAATGAGGCGATCGCGCTTTTTCTCGCGCTCCACCATGGACTTTTTAGCCATTGTGTCTGTGGTATTAACGTCGGATTAACTAACAATTTGGGCGCTTGGAACAGACACTCTGGCGGGAGCAGTTTCCCTGAGTATTGTTTCACATTCACCAGTCTATAATCTTATCGAACAACCTAACCCTTGCCAAGGGGCTTAAAACCCTTAATCAGCTCGGTAATGATTACTCATACTAATTCTTTTAAGTTGAGAGACATCAGACACCCAAGCAAGAAGGCTTAAAAGGGCATTTTATGGCGCTTTGGTTTAGAGAATTGGTATCAACGATGATTACTCAGCAATAATTAGGAAACCTTTGCCAAGGATGAGTCAGCCGTTGCCGAGCGATCATTTGCCCCAGCGTTGGCATACTTATCTTCATCCTCAGGATAATCCTTGGGCGGCAGTGTCGTATACTCCCGAGCAATTTGCCGAAACTCCTCACCGCTAATCACCTCGCGCTCCACCAAAAGCTCCACCACATAGTCAGCCAGGGAGCGATTGTCTCGAATTAGGGCACAGGCTTTTTCGTAACACTCCCCGACAATTTGGCGGACCTGATGGTCAATTTTCGTGGCCACCTCCTCAGAATATTCAGACTGGGAAGGAAATCCCCGCCCCAAGAACACCTCATTGTCAGGCTTCTCCAGCGCCATCGCGCTCAAGTCCGACATCCCATACTTCGTGACCATTTCCCGAGCCGTCGCCGTCACAAACTCCAGGTCATTCATGGCTCCCGTGGTCACCTCGTCTGGTCCAAACACCTCATTCTCAGCGGCACGTCCCCCTAAAGCCGTACAAATGCGTGACAAACTTTGCGAACGCGACAGCAGGCCCAAAGCGTCACTGGGAATAAGCACGGACAGCCCCCCGGCCTGACCGAGGGGTGGACGGCTGCCCGT
>CALCTI010000482.1 GCA_937894105.1 uncultured cyanobacterium | reverse complement strand
GTCCAGCCTGTGGCGATCGCCAAATCAAACTGTGCTGAAGAGTGTGGAAGCTCATGGTCCGCACCCCGTTCTATACTCTTAAATAGCTTGGAATTAAGCTGTGGCCCTCGAGACTTCAGCCCTTCATAGGCCACTAAGCTGGGATCAATGCCCCAAAACAACGCCTCCCACTCGCGCCAGGGGTAAATCAAAAAGCTAATGCCGCAGCCAATATCCAAACATTTCTGGTTCTTTTTCGGCTTAGCCAACTCCCAAAAAGGCGTCGCGGTTTCCTGCTGAAGATTGCCGCTAATCCAATCTTGAAAAATCGGCATCGCCTGCACTTCATCGGGTAAATCAAACTCGTCCCGGCTATATTCCTTACTAAAGCGACCGGTTACGGCTTTAATTTGAGCTTCCCAGGCTTCCACTTCTTTAGACATCCCCGGCAGGCGATCACCCACCCCAGAAAAGGGGCTACCCGAAACGGTGGAAGAGGATTTTCGCGCCATGGGGAAAGAAAGTAGATTTAACAATTGAAATTCAACTGAAACTCAAAGGTCGAAACTTTGACAGAAATTGTTAAAAAACTGCGGAGAATTAACCCTTTAAAGCTCGCTGAAAATTAGTGCGAAAGGGCTTATTAACTAAAAACAGCACTGGCCACATTAGGGTTAACCCCAGGCGATTTTGCTGAAAATTGGTGCGCTTAAAGCCAGTCCAAAATTTCCACGCACCGACGAAATAACCCACCAATAACAGGAAGACTATAAAATTAGGCATTTTTTGACTCCACAGCCCTTTTCTACAGTTTAGACCTTGGGTCCTGAAAGGCTGGGGGACGTAACAGCCATGTAACTAAATGCAGCTACTTCGAAGGGGATAGGGACATTTAGGGTGGCGCACGTCAGACAAAAGGGTTTTAGAACTCTGAAAAAAAGGCAAAAAAAGAGACCCGGAGTCCGCGCCTGTCGTAAGCATCCCTTATTGCTGCTACCTTCCGGTCCTGACAAGATTCGGGCGTTACCACTGCACGGGTCCAGGTCAATAGGAGCTTAACACCAATTCCCTTCTTTTCCCAGGTTGTTGTGAAACCTGGGAAAAAGAGGGGCAGTAAAGCCTTCTCGAACCTGAGTTCGCGCGAGTCTAAACCTTGAAGATCCCCACCTACCTTATTAAGAAGAATTTGATGGCTAATTCAGTTTTTCCAAGGGGCGTTACGCTTTAGGCTCTTTCGGCAAAACGCGATGCCATTGGCGAAGGGTATAGGTGACACATTTGTTTTGCACAAGGGGATCGGCAGAGACGATCGCCCGAGCCTCCTCCAAGTCCCGCGCCGTAAATACCAACATTCCCCCCTCATCGTGCTCCCAGTAGCCCGTTTGGGCTTGGTGCCCCTTAGCAATTAGATCTTTGATGTAGGCCATATGGGCAGGGATATGGCGATCAAATTCTGATTTTTCCACAATTCCCGATTCAATTTTTACAAACCAAGGCATAGGACAAATTGCAAAATGGCATAGGCAAGTTTAATCACCGTAGCCTGTTCCCGTAAAAGTGGGGGATGAATAAATCAGAACCTGTATCAAAGCCTGCCAAGGACGAGGGCGGGCAGTGGGATAAACAGCCGGAGCTACGACGCTATTTTGTGGCGGCAATCCCTACGGAAGCGGTGCAAATTCATACGAATGAATTAAAGCAAGAACTGGGGCGAGAGTATGATTGCCAGCCGGTGTGGAATTCGCCTCCCCATGTGACCTTGCTGCCGCCGTTTGAGCGATCGCCCGATCATATTTCCCGCTTGGAGCATTGGTTGCCGGACGTGATTGGCACGTTGCCAAAATTTACGCTGCAGTTCAAAGGATTGGGCGCATTTCCAAAGCATGTGCTGTATGTGGGTGTGATGCGATCGCCCGTGCTAATGCGGTTACAAAATGAGCTGGATTTGGCGTTTGAGGAGTGTGAAGCTCCCTATGAGTACAGCCAACGTCCTGATAAACGCAATACTTACCCAGGATTTGTTCCCCATATGACATTGGCTCGATGTCGGGCGAAACGGAAGGGCGATAAAAATCCCTTTGATTCTATTTGGGCAGAGATTCGCGATCGCCCCTTTGAAGCCACTAGCCCCATCGAAAAGATTACCCTGTTGGAATATATCAATCGCCAGTGGAAAGTTTATGGTGAATATCCACTGGCTTGAGTGTTAAAGTCCCTTGCCAAAGCCCCTTGTTAGAGACCCTTAAATATTCAATTTAAACGTCTATTTCAGGCGTCCAAACGGTTAGTTACCTATGGATTTATTTGTGCGGGAAATGGGCGAGGGCCCTCCGATTTTATGTTTACATGGGCATCCCGGTTCTAGCGATAGTATGGCGGTGTTTGGGCGATCGCTGAGCAAAAATCACCGCGTCATTATGCCCGACTTGAGAGGTTATGGACGTAGTGAAACCCAATCCCCCTTCGTAATGACGGACCATTTAGATGATTTAATTGCCATTCTAAATCAACGAAATATTACCCAATGCATTATCTTGGGCTGGTCTCTAGGGGGCATTATTGCCATGGAATTAGCGTTGCGATGTCCTGAACGGGTAACGGGATTGATTTTGGTGGCAACGGCGGCGCGACCTAGGGGGGCTCATCCCAAAACCCAGTGGGGTGAGCTGCTGTTTACGGGGATCGCTGCTTTGGTCAACCAAGCGATCCCCGGCTGGCAGTGGAATATTGATACTTTTGCCCGGCGATCGCTGTTTAAATATCTGATTCGTCGCCAGGAGCCTACACATTATCGATAAGTGGCGGAATCGGCGATCGCCGCTACGCTTCGCACGTCAAAATACGCCCATCAAGCCCTAAATACTGCAATGAAGCAGGGCTACAATCGCTTACCAGATTTAGAACAAATCACCCAACCGTGCTGGATCTCCGCCGGACAGTACGATGTACATATTACTGCCGCATCGACGAAAGAAACGGCTGGGCATTTACCCAATGTTGAATGGCAAGAATATCGCGACGTTGCCCATTTATTTCCCTGGGAAATTCCTGACCAGCTATTAGCAGATATTAACCACTGGCTTAATAAAATTTTCCCTGTGTAAGTCTCAGAAAAGACTTTTAAACATCCTTAGTTTGCTCATCAATATATTTCCACACCCGTTCCAATAAGGCATCCAAACCGAAGCGACTAACGGCGGAAATCTTTAAAATTGGTTCCTTATAGTTGGGCTGCAATTCTTCGATAATTAAATCGATAAATTCCTCGTCGATCGCGTCCAACTTGTTAATAGCTAAAATTTGTGGGCGATCGCTCAACCCTCGTCCATAAGCCTTTAATTCGTCTTGAATAATGCGGTAATCAGCGATGGGATCATCGGCTGTACCGTCCAACACATGCAATAAAACTCGAGTGCGCTCAATATGGCGTAAAAATTCGTGCCCGAGCCCTATTCCCTCATGGGCACCTGCAATCAATCCCGGAATATCGGCAAAGACCGTGCCATCTCCAGAAGGTCGCCGCACCACGCCCAAGTTAGGCACTAACGTTGTAAACGGATAGTTTGCCACCTTCGGTTTTGCGGAAGATAAGGAAGAAATCAGTGTGGATTTTCCCGCATTAGGTAAGCCAATAATTCCCACTTCAGCGATTAGTTTTAGCTCAAGCTTTAAGATAGTTTCTTCTCCCGGAAGTCCCGGCAAAGCATACTCAGGGGCGCGGTTACTATTGCTAAGAAAATGGGCATTTCCTAAGCCACCTTTTCCCCCTTTTGCCACACAATAGCGATCGCCCGGGTCCACCAAATCCACCAACAGGGTTCCCGTTTCTGCATTGTAAACCGCAGTACCACAGGGCACCTCCACCTCCAAATTTTTACCGCTGCGACCGGTGCAATTATCGGGACCGCCGCGACTGCCATCAGAAGCCTTGAATTGGGACTGGTAGCGAAAATCCATCAGGGTTTGTAGCTGTTCCGACGCCACAAAATAAACCGAGCCACCCCAGCCACCATTGCCGCCAGACGGACCACCCGCCGGAATAAACTTTTCTCGCTGGAAAGCAACAATACCGTCGCCCCCGTCGCCAGCTTTAACGTTAATTTCCGCGTAGTCAATAAATTTCATAGGGCACAAAGAGCAGTCAAAACGCACCGTCAAGGGTGCAAAACCAACGCTAACTGCCCCAGTTTTCGATAACCAATTTCTATATCAACCGTAATGACTAACGGCTACGCTGATGAAGCGTACGACAAGTGGCAACCCCGGTTAAAGAAATGCCTAGAAATGCCTAAAAGCCATTAGTCAAACGGTCAATAACTATTCAGCTAAAAGACTGGGCTAAAATATCCAGTCAGAACTTTTAGCTAGATATATTCTGAAACGTCTTCATCACACTTGTCAGATAGGAATGACAGGGCACGAAACCGCAGTCCTACTAACTGCTCATAAAGCGGATTAATCTTACACATGGCGGGAATATGGACCACTTTTTGACCAAATAACACCACGTCTCGTTCAAAGGGGCACTGAGCGGGAATCATTTTACAGAGAAAATGCGCCACTTTACCATTTTTTACGTCGAGACCATCAAGCCAATCTTGCACCGGGGCAAGAACTGGGTGGTGATGGGGGACTGGGGGAGTTAGTCCTGACGCCGAACCGGCGGCGGCTGGCTTTTCAGAGTTTTGGGTAATCACTGAACTTTGACGTAGGGCATCAATTGCCGGAATAGTACAGTTGAGAGATTGACTAAAAGCTTGTATTAATTGATCTTCTGATTCGGAATACACGCCGTCGGCGATCGCAACCATCACCGCCGTGCGCAAAAAATTTTCTGCTTCATGACTATCCTCTGCAAAACCAGTGGCTAGGGCCTCTGGAGAAATGAGTGAGTCGTGAATAGCGTCGTCAGATAATTCGGAATGGGTCAGTGAAGCGATTATTTCTCTCTCCTCCTGATCAAAATGTCCATCAGCCCAAGCCACCGTTAACAAACCTCGTAACCAAATATCTGTTAAGCCTTGGTCAGAGGATTCAGCAACTAAAGTCGTCATAGAAGGTTTACCTAAACTCACCTTGAGTGGGGGGTGGTATCAAGTTGGTGAAGCTAAGCACTGATACCTATATATTAATCTTATCAACAGCCTTTTAAACCATAATGACCGAAATTTCTGTCAGAGACTCACTACATTAAGATTCTGTGGTTCATCCTCCTTGGGGTAGACAAGTTTTCTAGGAGACTGGCTTGCTGAATGAACTGGCACCAATTGCCCCATTGAAGTGAGGCGTGCCATTAATTAAGCTCCAGAAACCTTACCCATTGGAAAGCACACGCCCTTTTGCATAAGAAACAATAGGAGCGGGGCCCCTCGCAGCTCTTGAGCTGGAGAGGTGATTGATGACAGCTCCTAACAGGCAGGCCAATCAACTTTCCACATCTGTTTGGATATCTACCTCTAAAGTGTCCTTATTAACAGTTAAATACAAAACATTTGGGCGACAGCACACCTGACAATCTTCCACGTAGGACTGCGTCATGCCGGCGCTCAGGTCCACGAAGGTCAAAATGGATTCGCCGCAAAAAGCACAGTAGAACGTTGCCGTTGTTTCCATTTTTTTCGACTTTTCTCTCAAATGGTCCTTTAGCTGCCCATTAAATTGCATATGGGCAACGATTTTGAAAACAATCTGGATGTCCTTGGCCCAC
>CALCTI010000481.1 GCA_937894105.1 uncultured cyanobacterium | reverse complement strand
TGAAACCGTTACAGCGAGAGGCTTTGAGGTTTAAATGATGACAGCCCCTAGGGTTCGGTGGGACGCGTTATGGCGCACCGATCAGAGGCTGCTCGTGCAGTGAAGCTTTGGGGCACAGTGGAGCTGGTGACGGTGGGCTTTTAAGGCGCTTTACCAACTGGCACGTTATTGGTTTTGCTTGGTGCTTTCGCTCCCTTAAAATTTGATCCGAAGTAAGTCGCCTTAACTATGATTTTTGGTTCCCTCCTGTTGCGCTCCGGTTCTATAATTCTGTCTGCCCTTTGCCTCAGTCTTGTGGCGGCTGGCTGTGGCGAGTCTGGTGAATCTGACTCCAGTGCTACCGTCCCTAGTCCGACCGAAATAGCCCAGTCTGGCTCTGGTACTGCTCCCGGGATTCCTGCTGCCGTTTCATCCCCCAGCGATATTGCTCCATCCTCAGCCCAATCGGGTAATGCGCCCAATGGTCAGGGCGATCGCTCCTCAGGCTCCCAGATTTATCCCGGCATGAAACTCATCGGCGCAACGGAGGATGAGGGGCTCAATATTTTCTTCGGTGGCTGGACAGAGCGATGTGCAGATATTAGTCAAAGCGGTCCTGATTGCTTGAAACGTCCCGTGGTTGAGTATGCGGTGGGCAAGGAACGAATTACGGCAGAGGTAAATTGTGGTGCTAAAACCATTGGCAATTTCCTCTTTGCAGACGGCGCCCTTGGAGAAGGGATGTTCTCGCCAAGTGGAGGAATACAGCATGTGGTCAATCGAGCCTGTGCGCTGATGTACAAGGAGGGACCCATAGGGGAAGGGGTTACCAAAGACGAGCCCACCGGCGAGCCTGGCTATGTGGGGTACGACATTATTGGGCAAACGGAAAGTGGCGCGGATGTGTACTACATCGGAGCCCAGCCTGATTGTGCGGATGGTTCCAATCGCTCCGATTGCGATCGCCACAAAGTTAACTTGGTAGTCGGCGAAGCTACCAGCACGGCGGTGGTAATTTCAATGAGCTAACCATTGATGGCACCTTGGTTCGCTACCTCATGCAGCCTGAAACTGGCGTTTATGCGGATGTGGTTAAGCGAGTTTGCGCAGAACGCTCCCAGTAAGCCGCCGAGAATACTCTGAAGAGGGGCGACATTGAAACTAATATCCTTAGCGCCATTCATCAGCGCCATTCATCCCAATCGTTATTGAAGATAGAAGTGTTGGGGAAGGCGATCACATTACCATTACTAACCAACAGTCGCTGCAACTGTTCCAACTTCGGTTCTCGCCACGGCAAATCGTCCACCAGTTCAAAGGGCATCATTCCCTCGTCTAAAGCAAAGCTGGCGGTGGTGCCCACGGCAGACCCCACGGACCACTCAAAGGAATGGACCCGATAGGCCGCGGCGGCAATATGGCTGGTGGCGATGGATTTGCCAGCTACCAATAAATTGTCGATGTGCTGGGGAATGGTAGCCCGCAATGG
>CALCTI010000480.1 GCA_937894105.1 uncultured cyanobacterium | reverse complement strand
TCTCCCATCAATAAAAAATCTGCTTCGATCTTCGGTTGGAGGCAGATTTTTTTTGTTGTTATGATTTTTCTTCGTTCACCGCGATCGCCCCTCTCAAATGAGATTTTTGCGAAAACAACGGTCTGCCACCCAGGAGGCTAAAATCGACCAAAAGCCCTTGAGATAAGGCTTTGAGCCTTTTGGGATAAAGTACCTCGAATAGATTTTGAGGTGACCAAATAAGTCAAGGAATAATGACAATTCAAGGCAGTAAAGCCCAATTGAGGACCTTGTCTGGAGTACAAAACGGAGCTTTGTAGAGGCAGTCGTCGCAGGTACCATCGCCTTAATGCGAACAATCGCAGTTAAATTCATTGTGTCATTAAGGTCCCTGCGCTGGAAATGGGGTAATCAATATGAGCCAGAGAAATAGACTCTAAGCTGTTGGAAAAGCTGGTGACTGTGAAGCCTGTGTGGGGTATTTTTACAGTTTAAGTTGGTGTTGGAAAGGACATATTAAAAGCAGTCTTACTAATAAGGGCTATCAATAGTTGAAAATTCTAGATCGTGATCGGCTTTGTAAAAATGCGCCTTAAAAGCGTATGCAAAAAAGGAATCTGATCCTCTTATTTCTTTAATAGAATTCACTCTCATTTAAAGGGTTCTGAAATCTTCCGCGCTCTGTTGAGTTGGCGCAACGGGAGAGTGCTGTTTAATATCTTGCGATCGCGACTTAAAAAACTAAGAGTCCATGTTTTAAAGGGGTTTTGAATTTAAGGGCGCGATTGTTTTGGAGAGATTTAATGTGCATTGAATGAGGTGGAGATCGCCTGGACATTATCAACTATGGCTAGTTCATTCCAATAAGAATTCTGTTTCGTGAAACAAGACCAGTGCTTTTTCTGCATGAATTTTATGCGATTAACGCAACCAGAATCCACCTTCTTTTATGAAAAAGTATCTCTTTTAACAGATTTTCGTTGGCAGCAAATATCTGTGTTGGACCACACAATAAAAGAAATTAATTGTTATTTGTGGACAGTTTTGCGATTTTAAGAAAGTTAACCTTCTGGCAGTCAGAGACGTTTTATTTCCAAAACCTAAACTAGTAGGAGTAGGAGGCACAGTGGATTACGTTGTACCTAAGGACCTGGTTAACGCCAGTATTGCGGCGGGTGAAAAGAAGGCCCGTTTGTCTATTAAAGATTTATTGATTCGCGGTTTTTATTCGGGTTTGGCGTTAGGTGTTGCCACTACGCTGGCGGTTACCGTTGCCGTTCAAAGTGGAATGCCGTTCTTGGGGGCGCTTTTATTCCCTTGGGGCTTCGTTTCGATTGTTTTGTTTGGAATGGAGCTGGTAACCGGTAACTTTGCCCTAATGGCTTCGGCGCTGTTGGCAAAGCGTGTTCGCTTCGGTAAGGCTCTTAACAATTGGCTCTGGGTTTACCTGGGAAACTTTTTAGGATGCCTATTTGTGGCAGTTTTGATGGGATTCTCCCTAACCAATGGCGGCACGGCTGACCCTAGCCCCGTTGGAGAAAAGATTATGGCGATCGCCCTTGCCAAGACTGTTGCAGTCAAGGAAATGGGTGGAAACGGTTTTGCACTATTTATTGTTCGTGGTATCTTCTGCAACTTCCTGGTTTGCCTGGCAACCATGTTGGGTATTGTCAGCAAGTCCGTTGTCGGTAAGTTCTTTGGCTGCTGGTTCCCGATCTTTGCGTTCGTAACCCTCGGCTTGGAGCACATTGTTGTGAACATGTTCTTCATCACCACCGGTATGGTTCTTGGCGCTCCTATCACCGGTATGGATATGGTGTTCTGGGATTTCTTGCCTGTAACTATTGGAAATGTTATTGGTGGCGCTGTCTTCATTGGTGGACTGTTATTTGCAACCCATTATTCTAAGCCCGAGCCCACGATGGTTCCTTCTATGCCTTTGGATGAGCCTGCCCGTGAGTCCGTAATCCGATAGGTTTCTCACAAATCTCTTCTGATAGTTTTCTCAGAAGGTTTATAAAGCGGCCATTTAGGGGCATGGTGTTTTTAGAGTCCATCAACTCTTTAAACACCATGCCCCTTTTCAGTCTTTCCACTCCCCCGTCCTCTGCTGATGTGATGCCGCACTCCTATTCTTTAATTGATAAGGGATGCCGAGCAAAACGCCGCATAAAACATCGATTGCCCCAGGTGATTTCGGTGGCTTGGCTTAATGTGTGGGGATTGGGAGGTTTGGTTGTGGCTCCAGCGATCGCCCAGGTTGCGCCTATTGTTCCCGATCAAACCTTGCCCACTCCCTCCCAGGTAACAACGCCCCGGCCCAACGTGATTGATATTAGGGGCGGCACCCAGGCGGGGGGGAATTTATTCCATAGTTTTCAATCGTTTACGGTTCCGGACGCTGCAACGGCCAGTTTTTTAGTGCCTACGGATGTGCAGCGGGTGCTGGCACGGGTCAGTAGCGGTGAACCGGCTATGGTTAATGGCACGTTGCGGATGTCGGGGGCAGCGGATTTATTTTTGCTGGCTCCCGGTGGGGTGTTTTTCGGTCCCAATGCTCAGTTGGATGTGGGTGGATCCTTTGTGGCGTCGACGGCGGACCAGATGACCTTTGCTGACGGGACGGCCTTTTCGGCGATCGCCCAGGGCTCCCAGACTCCCCTGCTCACTTCCACGGTGCCCCTGGGATTACAGTTCGGTCGCGCCTCCAGCCAGGGGAGCGGCATTGTTATCACTGGCAAGGGACGTCCCGATGTGCCCCAAACGGAGCGGGTCGATGGGGCTTTGCTCGCTGCCGAGGGGCAAACCTTTGGGCTGTTGGGGCATTCCGTCACCTTTCAGGGGGGACGTATCGGTGCGGTGGGCGGTCAAGCTACCTTGGCAGCGTTAGGGGACGGCGGTTCGGTTACGTTGGCTCCCAATGATTTGGGGTGGACGGTGGATCGTATTGCCGGTCCCCAAGGGGCGATCGCCCTGGATGCCCTGTCTGATATTGATGTGAGCGGTCCCGGCGGGGGAACCATTCAGGTGACTGCCCAAACCCTGGAACTTCGGGGGCGATCGCGAATGGTGGCCGATACCCTGGGGAACTTGAACGGGCGGGGCGTTGAAATAACGGTGGGCACCCTGGGGGTGTACGACGGATCCTATGTGTCATCATCCACGTTTGGTGCGGGCAACGGCGGAAGCTTTGTGGTGACCGCCGATGTGATTGATATGGCGGGTCCCGGTCCCCTACAAAATGTGCTGTTGGAATTATTTGCCCAGGAGATTCGCAACCCTGCCCAGTCCAGCGGTGGGCTGTTCTCCATGAGTTTCGACTCGGGGGACGGGGGCAATATGACCGTGACCGCCAACCGAGCAACCTTGCGAGACAGTG
>CALCTI010000479.1 GCA_937894105.1 uncultured cyanobacterium | reverse complement strand
TCCCTACGGCACCGTGAGTTTGATCAGGTTTTAAAACTTTTGTCCCTGTACTGAGCCATCAATCAACTATTTGAAATCTTCGAATCCCATGCTCAAACTACAGAATCTGGCATTGAGTATTGGCTAGCACGCGATTTACAACACTTACTTGGATATTCCAAATGGTCTAATTTCCTCAATGTGCTTTCCAAAGCAAAAACAGCTTGCGATGTCTCTGGAAACAACGTCTCAGACCATTTTGCCGACGTCGGTAAAATGGTCCAGCTCGGTTCTGGCGGGCAACGAGAGATTAACGACGTGATGCTTACTCGCTATGCCTGTTACCTAGTGGCTCAAAATGGCGACCCTCAAAAACAAGAAATCGCATTTGCCCAAACCTACTTTGCAATCCAAACTCGTAAAGCAGAATTAGTAGAGACGCGTGTATTAGAAGCGGAGCGGCTCTCGGCACGACAAAAGCTGACAGCAACGGAAAAAGAACTCTCGCAGGTTATCTACGAAAAAACCGGCGGCAACCGTAACATTGGGCTGATCCGCAGTAAAGGTGACCAAGCGCTGTTTGGCAGTAGCACCAAAGCAATGAAAGCCCGGTGGAACGTTCCTGATAGGCGTCCTTTAGCTGCTTTCGCACCCACCATCATTCTTAAAGCCAAGGACTTTGCTGCTGAAATCACAATCTTCAATACCCGAGCAAACGACCTCGACACGGAACCGGAAATATCTAGTGAACACGTGACCAATAATCAGGCGGTACGAAAGACACTGCTAGATCGAGGAATCCGTCCAGAGACACTAGAGCCGGATGAAGACATCAAAAAGGTGGAGCGACGGCTCAAATCTGAAAATAAGAAAACGTCAAAAGATCCACCTGCGCTAAATACGGAATAGGACGGGGGCGTCCCATCAATGCTGTTCCCTTAGCGATCGCCTACGCCTTTTGGATTTTCCAGGTTTGGCAACGCAATAAAGCAGCTTTACCCCTCGGTACTGAAACCCTTACACGCCGTGCTGATGCAGCTTTTGGTGTTGAGCGCTCCGAAGCAGAATATGCCGCTGCCGCTAATGAACTCATGGTGATTGTTGGTAATCAAAACCAAGTGCTCAAGATGCCGGAGGACAGCTATGCAACAAACGATGAAGCCAGATCTACAGCAGCGATCGCCTGGGCAGAGAACCAACGACTCAGAGAAATTCTCGAAGCCAATGGTATTGACTATTCAGTCTCGGAATAGCGACCACTTTAGAAGGGAGGGCAATCACTTTGACAACTAAGGGAACTTTCATCATTTACCTGTCTCTAGAAAACGAAGATGGGCTACTGATTAAATCGGATGATGAACCCGCCGGGCGATACACCCGCGTTTTACTAGAGTCTTATTCCTGGGATCCAGATAAGAAGGTCAAGGTGGGCGATCGCCTCAAAAAGTACGAGAACGTGGGGCAATGGCAGCGCAAGGTTATTCCTGATGAGTGGGTCGTAGCCAGCGTTGAAGCGGTCGAGCCTTCGGAGTATTCCCTAGAATTTTCCAAAATTGTATTGGCGCACTGCGAGCGGCAACTGCTTTCCCCCAAGGAAGTGGAAGAGCGAAGCTATGTAGTGGAGGTGAAGCGCCCTGCTTTTGTTTAGGCGATCATGCAACTAATGAGGAGTTTGGTGATTGCTAGCATTGAATCAGAAGGGCGATCACCGCTCTGTGGTTTTCATTTTTTTTGCACCTCTCTAAATGTTGCGTCCCATTCGCTGGCATTCTGAAGATGTCCATAAACACAAAAACTCTAGAATCCCCTGACGGGAATTGCTAGAGTTTTTGTGTGGAGCGTTAGCTCCCAGTAATTTCCCAAATAATCACGTCTCTGCGACCAAACTTTGATCGTGATTAAGAGGGCTCCACCCCAGCCACGAAGCTGTTTGCAGCTTTTTGGCGTGGGCATTCACCTTTTGCAAGGAGAACTATGCCTTTTAATGCTACCAAATCTGCTGGCACCGTGGCAGATTCAGCTCAAATTTCGAATTCTTTGCCTAGCCTCCATTCTAGCCCAAATACTAGCCCTTATGGTGAATTTCACCACAATCCCCTAGGGGGGCATATCACTACAATGCCTACCCGTAAAAGCGCCGATTTAATTGGACAGGGGGGGGGATATAGAAATTAGTCCAAAAGGGACGCCTGTTTGGGACACCAACGCTGAACCGGTAAATGATTGGATTCTGATATTGGCGTGGTGGTGTGATCACCGTGATAAACCGCGCTTGCGAGAAGCCATGGACGGGCTAAGAGCTGATAGCACTCTGGATAATGCCCAGCGCCGGGATATTTGGCAGGGGCTGAGTGTTGAGCAACGGACGATGTGCAAGGCGATCGCAGGGGGTGAGGCTAATGGCTAAATTCACCCACCACCAATTCAACAGCGCTGCTGAATTTAAAAATGAATGCCTGAAAGGGAGCGCGATCGCCCCTGAGTTTTGGGGACTGGCAATCGATGTCATCCATGAGCAGGAAATTAACCCGCTCACCCACGAAATCGAAGCCACTCCCATCCATGACGCGCTGGGCTGGAAATATACCCGCTTCGTTCGAGAAATTGAGGATCCCCTGGACGCTGGTGCCTTTTTGCAAGCGGACGGGACAGTACATCAATTGAAGCTGTCGCGGGCACGGCTAAGTAAAAAACGGGATAAGAAGACTGGCAAGCTGAAGCCGGTCAAGTACGATACACAAATCGGTAATGGGTCACTGGCGTTTTTACCAGCGGTACCAGAGACGGCCCAACGGCGGATCTTAGATCGGGCGGATTGGACAAAGATCGAGACAGTCCCCCCTGCCCAATGGTGGGATTTAGTCGCAGACTGCCCTGACCTGCCCACAGTGATTACTGAAGGGGACAAGACCGGTCTATCAGGTCTATCACATCGGCTCACCACGATCGACCAAACAGGAGTCAGCGGTGGCAGTC
>CALCTI010000478.1 GCA_937894105.1 uncultured cyanobacterium | reverse complement strand
GACCTAATTCCGTATTACCGCAAACTCCTCGGCTGTGCCCCGAACCCTTACCAGCCTGGTCGCTATGCAGAATTCCACCCGGCAATCGGTCCCAAGCTGGTGATCTTTCAGCCCCAGCCGGAACAAGCCCAACAGTTTCAATGTTCCTGCTCTGGTGCCCTGAGTTTGTGTTGGGTCGTGGAGGATTTAGATGGGGCGATCACCACCTTAACCGCCCTAGGACATTCCCCGTCGCCCCCAACGGAAGCCAGCCACGGTCGAGAGGTGTACGCCACCGATCCCGCTAACAATCGCCTCATTTTCTACCAGCCCGCCGCCCCTTCCCCACCTCCTGAAACCGACTGAAACCGGTTAAAACATGTCATCAATTAAGCTCCAGAAGCCCTAGGTAGTGGGAAGCACAAGCCCTCTGAAATACTGGTCCTCCTCACCGTAAGCAAGATATTTGGCATAACTGGCGTGCAGCTTAAACCGCACTACTGGCTTCGCCAACACTTCGCGATCGACAGGAGTGGCGAAGCTTAGCCGCAGTCCTCAACCCCCATTGAAGCGTCCTTTGTCAAAACAGAGTGACTATAAAACATTAGGAACTAAAATCCTCGCAGCTATTGAGTTTGGCGCTTGATTACTTAATGAGTGACAGCCTCGAGCAAGGCAGACCAGAGCGTCCTAAAAGTTTTTCTAAATAACTGAAAATCCCTCGAAAAAATATCCACGCCAGTCATATCGGCAAAATCTACCACGGGCATTGCTAACAGAAAGTTAATAGAAACCAACAGCAACGCGGACGGTAAATATCCTTAATGCTGTAGTCCTTGAAACGAATTCTTAACGAAGGGAATAACGAACAGCAAGACAACAATGATTTAATATTTCCCCAGATAAATATCCCCAGAAGCCCTGATCCCCAGCTGATATTGGTTTCCCCTGCCCTCTAACCTAAACCTTGCCCTTTAATTGTTCACAGCGACAATAAACTGGGACTGCTTCTGTTAACGGTGTTAGGATTGCCAAAGATAAAGAAGACGGGAAATATACAGTTGATGCAAGAAATAAATAAGTCAATATCTTTTGATGGTAGAGATATTCGACTCAAGATGGGCTTGTTGGCACCCCAGGCAGGCGGATCAGTTCTCGTGGAATCTGGCAGCACCTCGGTTTTGGTCACCGCCACCCGGTCTAGGGGACGCGAAGGGATAGATTTCCTGCCCCTGTTGGTGGATTACGAAGAACGCCTCTATGCCGCCGGGCGCATCCCTGGAAGTTTTATGCGCCGTGAGAGTCGTCCTCCCGAGCGAGCGGTTCTTACCTGTCGCCTGATTGATCGTCCCATGCGTCCCCTGTTTCCCCAGTGGTTGCGGGACGATATTCAAGTTGTGGCGACTACCATTTCGATGGATCCCCAGGTGCCGCCCGATATTTTGGCTGTGACCGGAGCGTCCATCGCCACCCTGTTGGCTCAGATTCCTTTCCAAGGACCGATGGCGGCGGTGCGTGTGGGTTTAGTGGGCGACGATTTTATTTTGAATCCCACCTACAGCGAAATTGCTCGGGGTGATCTGGACCTGGTGGTGGCTGGTACTCCTGACGGGGTGGTGATGGTAGAAGCTGGCGCTAACCAGTTGCCGGAGCAGGACATTATCGAGGCGATCGACTTTGGCTAC
>CALCTI010000477.1 GCA_937894105.1 uncultured cyanobacterium | reverse complement strand
GGTCGCTAACTTTGGGGGTTCGATCGCTCACCAAGGAGCAATTCGAGCAAATCCTGGCGGAAAAGTATTTAGATGAGCTGCCCCTAGTGGATATTGAGGGCACATGGATTGAGCTACGCCCGGCGGATGTGCGGGCAGCGCGGGAATTTTTCGAGAAGCGTCAGGGGAATATGTCCCTCTCCCTGGAGGAGGCGTTGCGCATTAGCACCGGGGATTCGCCGGTGATCGATAAGCTGCCAGTGGTGGGCTTTGAAGCGTCCGGCACCATGGAGCAGCTGTTGGGCATTCTCGGCAATAACCAGGCGCTGGAGGCGGTGGAGGATCCGGAAACCCTTACGGGCACCCTTCGTCCTTACCAGCGGCGAGGGGTAGCATGGCTTTCATTTCTGGAGCGCTGGGGGCTGGGGGCGTGTCTGGCGGACGATATGGGACTAGGAAAATCCATCCAGTGTTTGGCATTTTTGTTGCATCTCAAGGAACGCGAGGCATTAAACGGACCGGTGTTATTGATTTGCCCCACCTCGGTGCTGGGGAACTGGCGGCGGGAAGCTAAGCGATTTGCGCCGAAGTTGGACATTGTGGTGCACCATGGTGACAAGCGGGCCAAGGGCAAGGCACTGGCGCGGAAAGCGGAAAAAAGCGACCTGATTATGACCACCTATGCCCTGGTGTTTCGCGATGAAATGACATTGCAGTCGGTGCCCTGGCGCGGAGTGGTGCTGGACGAGGCGCAAAATATTAAAAACTCTGATTCCAAACAGTCCCAGGCGGTACGGCGCTTAGTGAGCCTGGACGTCAGCGAGAAAAAGGCCAAAGACGACGGTGACGGTACTGACTTTGCGCCACCGTTCCGCATTGCCCTCACCGGAACCCCCGTGGAAAATCGCCTGTCAGAGCTATGGTCCATTATGGATTTTCTCAACCCCGGCTACCTGGGGCAAAAGCAGTTTTTCCAGCGGCGGTTTGCGTTGCCCATTGAAAAATACGGCGATAGTGCATCGTTGCAAACGTTGCGATCGCTGGTACAGCCCTTTATTTTGCGGCGGGTCAAAACGGACCGCACCATTATCGACGACCTGCCTGAAAAGCAAGAAATGACCGTCTTTTGCGGCTTATCAAAACCCCAGGCGGAGCTGTACCAAGCTCTGGTGGAAAAATCCCTGGCGGAAATCGAAAGCAGCGACGGCATTCAGCGCCACGGTCAGGTGTTGGCGCTGCTAACCAAACTCAAGCAGCTGTGTAACCATCCCGATCTGCTGACGGAAAATAAAGGGGCTGGCACATTGCCCGATCCGGATTTGTCGCCAAAATTGGAGCGGCTTTTGGCCATGGTGGATGAGCTGGTGGCGGAGGGCGATCGCGCGTTGATTTTTACCCAGTTTGCCCAGTGGGGCGATCGCCTGCAAAACCAGCTCGCCAACCACCTGGGCGAGGAAATTTTGTACCTAAGCGGCAGCACCCCCCAAGTGAAACGGGACGCGATGGTGGAGCGATTCCAAAGCGATCCCCAAGCGCCGAAAATTTTGATTTTGTCCCTAAAAGCTGGCGGCGTCGGACTAAACCTCACCCGCGCCAACCATGTATTCCACTTCGATCGCTGGTGGAACCCGGCCGTGGAAAACCAAGCCACGGACCGCGCCTTCCGCATCGGCCAAACTCGCAATGTGCAGGTGCATAAATTTGTCTGCACCGGCACGTTGGAAGAAAAAATCCACGACCTAATCGAAAGCAAAAAAGCTTTAGCAGAACAAATCGTCGGCGCCGGCGAAAACTGGCTCTCCGACCTAGATACCAATGGGTTGCGCGATTTGTTATTACTGGATCGAACGGCTGCCTTAGAAGGATAAGGAGCTTAGGGGGCGTGTGAGATTGCCCAAATAATAAGACCAATCATCATTCTGGCTAACCTGGAAGCAGAAGGGGACGAACAGGATCGCCTTAGGCTTTTTGCTACCGGAAGGACGTGAGATGGCGATGGTGCAGTTGGATGGCACACCTGTTATACGAAATCCGGTTATGAAGACTAACAACGCGGCTCATGCTGGCCACCAGTGGAACTGGGTGAGACCTCGAATTTGCTCTTGAAAGGTGGTCCCTAAATACTGACACCGCTGACAGAGGATTTCTTCAATACATTCAATGGTGTCGAAGCTGCGATTGACCAAAGGCTCATCGCACAAGTGCCACAGCCGTTCTGCTGGTTGCAGTTCTGGCGAGTAGGGAGGCAGGATTTCTACATGAAGCCCGTCGGGAATCTTTAAACGCTCACTGCGATGCCATCCCGCTCCGTCAATCACCAGCAACACCTGCTTGGTGCGACCGGCTCCCACCGCTTTGGCGAAGTACTCCAAAGCAAGATTGAACCAGTTCACGTTCACTCGGGGGAGGACGAACCACTGGGTTTCACCCCTGGCGGGATGCACAAACCCATACACATAGGTCCATTCATAGCGATGATGCACAGGAGCAATGGGACGCTCTCCCACGGGACTCCACACTTTGCGCAGGATGGGCTTGAGCCCCACGCGATGCTCATCAAATGCCCACACGTCCACCGGTAGCTCAGGTCGTTGAGCAGCTAAAGTCTGCTTTAAGCGAGGGAGTTTTTTTAAAAGCTTCTTGGGCTTCAGGGTCTCCCTTCACGCGACGGGGTCGAGGACGCTGCCACGTGAAGGGAGACGTTTGAGATAGTCCCATCCCCGTTGGTTCCACACCCTCTTGCGTCCTGTGGTTTTCTCAATCCAGCGAGCCACTTTTGGACCACTCCAGTGACCTCCATCGTCGGGAGGTGTTTTCAGTCTCTGGCGTAACTCTTCTTGCTGAGCCTGAGTGAGCAGAGGTTTACGACCCACACCCGCTCTGGTGCGGCGACCATTTTGCAGAGCATCTGCCCCTTGTTGGTTATAGCGCCGAACGATGTCATAGGCGTAGTGGCGATTGAGACCCACCACCTGAGCGGACTGAGTGAGGGAATAGTCTTGAGCCAATAGCCAAATTAGGTGAAAGCGTCTTGACTCCACAGGGTCAGCGCTTTTCTGATAGCGCTCCTTCAGCTCGGACGCTGATAGATGGGAACAAAGGTGGATTTTTCTAGCCATATTCCCATCTTATGAAATTAGGTCTATAAAAGCGGATTTCGTATCAGTAGGAGACGAATGGATGCAATGTCAACCCAGCTCTCAGCACTCTGGGGCGA
>CALCTI010000476.1 GCA_937894105.1 uncultured cyanobacterium | reverse complement strand
CCATTCAACGCCTCCAGGGCCGCCTTTGCCATACCAATAGAACTGGCGTTAAGCTCCGGCTTGCCATGGTTGAGCTTATTGCCCCGCTCCCAAATTCCATAATCCGCCGTGCGATAAGCCCGCCCAATGTAATACACCAGGTTTTGCACAAAATTCACCTCGTCCAAGGTGAACACAATCTGCAACCCCGACGCAGTCATTTGGGCCAACATCAGCAAAAAAATCGACGTGGCATCCACCTGCAAATGCCCCCACTCGTCGTCCCCCACCACCGGCTGTCCCGTGTCGGTACCGTATTTCGCATGCAGGGAATCCAGCGGAGCCTGGGTCACCTTAAACCGTTCTACCTTGTGGGACTGGCGCATCATCGCCATCATCAGCCCCCGCATCAGCTTCACCACACTTTGCTGTAGCTCGTGGGCAACGCCGTCGTCCGCACCGGATCGTCGATAGGCCGCTCCCAAACCCCACACCGCTAAGATGCTGTACACGTTGTCACGCACCCAGGCGTCCGTGTAGTCCCCGTGGGTGGTCACCGCCGTGCTGGCCGGCAGTAGCCCCGTTATTGGATTTTGCCGCGAGAGGATGGTTTTTTCCACCTGCTGGCGATAGAAATTAAGGCGATCGCGATAAGCCGCTTCCGAAAGCACCATAAAACCTAACTCTCTCCTACACGTAGCTGCTCAGCGTGGCCACTAATCTGGGTCACTAATTGCGATCGCTAATCGCTGATCACGACCTATTTTGTCCCCTACGCCAATGACTAACTAGTGGTTGTTAGTGGCATCCTAATCGCGTCCAAGGGGATTACAACTGGTGAACGTGCCCTAAATGGCGTTCTTAAACTGTCCCAATCAACGCCTCAAAACGTCATCCGCAAGGGGGGTTTAAAGGGTGACTTGAAATACCTTGCTGCTGCTGGAAACCCTTGCAGTATTCGTCCGCAGCGCCTATTTAAGGCACTTTAGAAAATAGGGTACTGCTGAATTTCACTGAAAACCGTACAGATGGAACCTCCCAACAAATCAACATCGCCACTGACGTGTTCACTGCATTTTTCTTTACTAAAAATCTAAATCAGACTTCTGACAAATTTTCGATCAATTTTAGGAAAGACTGGAGACTGAATCGGACTAATCTGGCGATGAGGGTAAGCTAGACGCATTTTCCGCATCTACGGCCAATAGACTTCAATTGGGCTTAAGTTAAATTTGATACGTTTCCGATTAAGGGCTTCCCAGCAGACATTTTTAAAGGGTTTTTACGGTGATCGCCCCAACACATTTCTAGTGGAATTAAATTTCCTATTGCAATAGACTGCCCGATTGACATGTTGTTCCGTCCTCGGAGATTGGGCTATTTATCGCCGCCCTATCGTCAGCAATTTATAGCTAATTTGGGTGGTATTCCCTGGACAGCCTCTACTTTTCCTTGCATTGAACGTTAATCCCCCTTGCTGTCATATTTCATGGCTAACTTCATGGCTAAATCTAGTGGCTGATCCCAAAGCGCCCGGATCTGGGCACCAAAGTAAGCAAAAAGAAAAAGGCAGGAATATTTGGCTTGTGATGGGTCGGCGAACACGGCTGCTGGAGGTAGCCCGTAAAAACCCCCGACGCCCTGTGCCGAAGGTTACATGATCTGCCGATGCCGATGATTTGGTGACAACTGGGTAATCTATCGCAACAATCGCAATACTCTGAAGTGCCCATTAGAACTCTGGCAACAGTGCCTAAATCTGACTGTTCTCCCCGTTGATGCCTTTCCCTGAGCTTCTAACCCATGCGTCTAATCACTGCCATCGCTCACAAAATCGGACACAATGGGGGCAGCCTCCTGGAAGTAAGCCGTAGACCACACCATCGTTATGGGCAACTTCTAAACGTTCTGTATTTGAGAGTGATCCTTAGGGCGGCTATCGAAGACTTGGTTGGAGGGGCGATCACGTGAATCTTCGCAAAAAACCCCTGGCGGTCCTAGTAACAGCCTCTGTGGGACTTATTGTGGTTTTATACGCCTCTTTCTCCGTGGTCGTTGCCAGCGATTTTCAAGGGCTTGAAACCCAGTATGCTCGCCAAAATATGGCCCGAGCCTTGGAAACACTAGCCTCTGATCTTGAGCGTTTGAACGCCTCGGCCCAAGAGTACGCTGAGTGGAATGATACCTACGATTACATTCTCAGCCGCGATCGCAAATATATTGAGTCAAATTTGGTTGGGCGCACCTTTCAAACCATGCGCCTCAATATTTTGATCATTCTGGACAATGACGGGGAAATTGTTTGGAGTAAAGAGTACGACCCCAGATCAGACACGTTAGTTGAACCCCTGCCATCTCGCCTCAGCCTCCTGGTTAAGCAGCAAGCCCTCCAGAAATTTTCTAAGCTCACTGACTACCACGCTGGGCTGCTTAAAGTGGCCGGCCGTCCCATGGCGATAGCGTCTCGCCCCATTATTACTAGCGAGGGGAACGGTCCCATTCGCGGCACTTTGATTATGGGGCGAATGGTGGATTTAGAGCCCATTGAAAATTTGACGGAAAGTTCAAACCCGCTGGTGTTTCTCGATTCGGTTGACCGCGCGGTTTTTGCCCGTAAGGACGGAGTATTGCGATCCCTAAGCGAGCAGTTTTATGGCGCTCGGGTGATGCAGCCCCTGTTTGGGGAGTCAAAGTGGCGCAAGGATATATCTATTCCCAACGGCGTTAGTCCGCCGCCCACCAGCTCCGTTGCTAGTTATTTAGGTCCTAAGGGGGTAACTGGTCCTCCCATTGCCGTTATTCAGCGCAATGCCGAAAATATGGGGGGCTATGCGCTGCTGACGGATATTTTGGGGCAGCCGGGCTTTGTTTTGCGCGTGGATCTGGAGCGCAAAATTTACCGTCAAGGGCGGGTGGCGATCGACTATTTAGCGATCGCGGTCCTTGCCGCTGGCATTTGCTTTGGGGGGTTGGGTTGGGTACTGATTGAGAAGCTGGTGCTGTCTCGTTTAACGCGCTTAACCAATGATGTAGAGTCCATTGGGCAAAGTGGCAACCTGGCAGCACGAGTTTATATGGGCGGGGATGATGAGCTGGCTAGCTTGTCTAATTCTATTGACAATATGTTGGAGGCCCTGGAGGAGTTTCAGCAAGAGCGGTTTAATGCTGACGAACGCTATCGGTTGATGGCAGATAATTCCACGGACCTGATTGCTCGCCAGGATCCCCACGGGGTTTATCAGTATGCGTCGCCGGCCTGTAAGGCACTGCTGGGCTATGACCCCGATGAATTGCTGGGGCGATCGCGACGGGAATTTATCCATCCCCAGGACCAAAAGTTATTTGCGAAGGGAGCCCGCCAGCTGCGGCAAAATCGCCCTACGACCCACACGGTGCAGTATCGAATGTTGCACAAGGCGGGGTATTACGTTTGGTTTGAAACCACCAGCCGCAATATTTATGACCCGGAAACGAACGCCCTTCAGGGCACCATCTCCGTTTCGCGAGATACTACCAGCCGCAAACAAGCAGAACAACAACTGCGAGATGGAGAGGCATCCATTCGCGCCCTGTATCAAATTACCGCCGATCGCGGGATGGATTTTGAGGCTCGCCTTCAGCTTCTATTGAAAATGGGCTGCGAAAAATTTGGGCTGCCCATGGGGGTATTGATGGAAGTGAAGGACGACTTGATTATTGTGCCCATGGGGGACGGAGAATCGCCCTCGGAAACGGACCCAGCGGCGATCGGCGAACTACAGTGCGAAGTGGTGGCAGTGTGCTACTACTGCGACGGCAAAGATATTGACGCTGGCGCAGGGATGGGGGCGGGCGATCGCTTTCCCCTGCGCGGTACCCACTTTGAAGCCACCCTTATTCAAGATGATCCCCTTTACTTTGAGGATGTGGGACTAACTCCGTTTGCCGATAAGTTTCCCCGTCTGAGGGTCAATATTGGTGCTTATTTAGGCACTTCCGTCACCGTAGGAACTCGAGGCTACGGCACCCTTAGCTTTTGGAGCGAAGAGCCTATCTACCGCCCCTTTAAAGCCGTTGACCTGGAGCTGTTGCGCCTGATGTCCCAGTGGATTGGGGGAGAAATTGAGCGACAGCAGGCCGCTGATGACCTAGCCCAAGCTCGGGATCAAGCCCTAGAAGCAACCCGCGCCAAAAGCGAATTCCTCGCCACCATGAGCCACGAAATTCGCACCCCCATGAACGCCGTTATTGGCATGACCGGGCTGCTGCTCGATACGGAGCTAACCCCAGAGCAGCGAGACTTTGTGGAAACGGTGCGCAGTAGCAGCGATGCATTGCTAACCATCATTAACGACATTTTAGACTTTTCCAAAATTGAATCGGGAATGCTGGAGCTGGAACAGCAACCCTTTGATTTACGCCTATGCATTGAAGAGTGTCTTTATCTATTGGCAAATCGAGCCGCCGATCAGGATTTGGACTTAGGGTATCTCATGGATGAGCAGGTGCCTAATTTGATCGTGGGGGACGTGACTCGCTTACGGCAAATTGTGGTGAATTTGCTGAGTAATGCGGTGAAGTTTACGGACGAGGGAGAAGTGGTGGTAGAGGTTAAGGCAACGGAGTACGAGGTGGAAACGGACCATGCGGCACTGATTCAGCCGGAGCCGTCCGCCTACGATGCTCAGCCCGTGGATAATTTTGCTACGCCGCCCCTGCAAATTCATATTGCCGTGCGCGATACGGGCATTGGTATTCCCCTAGAGCGGATGAATCGCCTCTTTAAATCCTTTAGCCAAGTGGATGCGTCGACCACTCGCGAGTATGGGGGTACGGGGTTGGGGCTTGCCATTAGTAAGCGTTTGTCGGAAATGATGGGGGGCACCATGTGGGTGGAAAGCGAAGAGGGGGCAGGCTCCACGTTTCAGTTCACTATTGTGACCAGCGCTGCGCCATTTTCGTCCCTGGTTACATTCCACGATTCCCATCCCCAGCTAGAGAAGAAGGTGCTGTTGGTGGTGGACGACAATGGGACGAATCGAGAAATTGTTAAGCGCCAAACGGAAAGCTGGGGAAAGGTGTCCTATGCGGCGGCTTCGGGGGAAGAGGCGTTGGAGTTGGTGGGGCAGGGCATTAATTTTGACGTGGCGATTTTAGATATGCACATGCCGACGATGAACGGTATCGAGCTGGCGGCGGTCCTCCATAAGCTACCGGCGATGGCAAAGTTGCCCCTGGTGATGTTGACTTCCAGTTTGGGGCGTCAGGAGATGGCGCGGGAGGAACAGGCTCATTTTGCCACGGTGTTAAATAAGCCCATTAAGCAGTCGCAGCTTTACAATACGCTGCTGTTGGTGTTTGGCGGGCTGCAGAACCAGGTGGCTCGTAGTCGTCGCTCGGAGGTGTCCTTTGATGAGTCCATGGGCGATCGCCATCCACTCCGCAATTTGCTGGCGGACGATCATGCGGTACATCAAAAAGTGGCAACGCAGATTCTGAAGCGCATGGGTTACCGGGCTGATGTGGCAGGGAACGGGCTGGAGGTGTTGGCGGCCCTGCGGCTGCAAACCTATGATGTGGTCCTAATGGATGTGCAAATGCCGGAGATGGACGGATTATCGGCGACTCGGCGGATTCGGGAGGAGTGGTCACCGGAGCGCCAACCGACGATTGTGGCGATGACTGCTAATGCGATGCAAGGGGATCGCGAGGCGTGTTTGGAAGCAGGTATGGATAGTTATGTGAGCAAGCCGATTCAAATAAAGCGTTTGGCAACGGTGCTAAGGGAATGTCATGGGCTGAAAACGGGCGATCGCGGTGGCGATGGGTCCATCATCCCTGGCGAGACAGCTACCGGGGCGGGCAGGGTAGTGGTAGGCGCAGTAGACCCCATAACGGCGGATTTAAAGGTTGCTCCCAGGGAGAGTGCGACGAGGAAAACAGTTAAGACGGCAGCCCTTAATGGATTAATTAAGGACGTGGCGAAGGAGTCTACTAAGGCTGAGCCCCTGGAAGATGAAGTATTAAATTCCCATATTTTGGAAAGCTTGCGCGAGATTGATTTTCTTGATGAAAGTATTGAGCTCTATCTCCAGGATTCACCGGCCCTTTGGCAGGGGGTGAAAAAGGCGATCGCTGATCAGGATGTGACCAAGCTGAAGGATGCGGCTCACTCGTTGAAATCCACCAGTGGAACCATGGGGGCGATGGTCCTGTATGACATTTGTCAGCAGTTGGAAAATTGTGCCAAAGCGGAGGATTTGCCCAGGGCAGCGATTTTATTGCCGGCGGTGGAAATCCAATACAATCGGGCGATCGCCGCCCTTAAAAGCGAGTACAAACAGGGATAAAGCAAGCTCTCTCGCCTTCTTTATTGTACGGGAAGGATTGTGTGGAAAGATTTGTGTGAAAAGCCTCAGTACAGGGACAAAAAATCAGATGCGAAAGCTGTAATCCTTACAGATCAGTA
>CALCTI010000475.1 GCA_937894105.1 uncultured cyanobacterium | reverse complement strand
AACCTACTGCACCACAAAGACGGGGCGCTGAGATCGGTGAACGACGTAATTGCTGGCGCTGCCCAACATGGCTTCCGATAATCCTGTTCGTCCACGCCGTCCCATCACGATCACATCCACCGCCAACTCTGTCGCCACTTGGCAAATACTGCCCCCCACGTCTCCCGTAATACTACGCCCCGTTGCTAACACGCCCTGGCGATCGCACTGACTGCAATAATCCGCCAGCGCCGCCGCCGCCACTTCCTTCTCCCGCTCCATAAGCTGCACTTGGGCTTCATAGGACGACCCCATCACCCGCGGATAAGGACCCACTTCCGCCAGAGCGATGGTAGACACCTCATCCAAAACCGCGTAACTGACGCAATGCAACAACACCAGCTCCGCATGGTGCCCCTTCGCCAGGGTTATACCCGCGTCTAGCACCTGCTCTGCCGCTTCACCGTAATCTAGCGCCACCAAAATCTTCCGTAATTCCATAGCCGCAATCCTCCAGAGCCCACTTACGTATCGGCTGATTGGAAGCATTTATCATTGCTGTCCCAACAAAACGGCGGTCCCAACAAAACGCCTCCCTCTTTTCAACCTTGGCACAGCCCTAGGTCAGGGGAAGGCTAATCAATAAAAGTTGACAAGAGATCATCCCGGAAAACTGCTGAGAAGGGCTTAAGCTCGTCCCAAAATAAGATCAATCCTTAACAAATCAGGCGTTCTAGGGAGTCAACACTGGGAATTCGCAGCACATCTGTATCACGACAATTCTATTTTTTCTTTTCTAGCTTGGTCTAAACCCGCGTCACCGTGTCCCGCGCTAGACCGCTCAAGCTGCTCAACTCTCGGTGGGGCAAGTTAGGAATTTCAATCCCCTTTTCGCTGGTGCGCCCTTGACCATCGGCCAAAAACAGCAAAATATCCGCCACCCGGGACATACTGTCCGACTCTCGCAGACGTAGCCGTCGGTTCACCTGCCGTAGCCGTCGCCCCATTAGCTGAGCTAAATGGATGCCCGCCTGGGGCTCCATTTCAATTAACTTTAAAAAGTCCTGAGACGGAATGCTGCCAATCGTGGTGGGAGCCAAGGTAATCACATCTGTGGAGCGGGGCACCTCATCCAGCGCTGCCATTTCCCCAAAAATTTCACCCTTACCCAGAATATTTAAGGTGACCTCTTTGCCATCTAGGTTATAGGTGCGTATTTTTGCCCAACCTTCCAGGATGAAATACACTGAGCCGCCCCAGTCGTTCTCCAGAAGAATGACCTGATTCGCAGGGTGCTTGCGGGCAACTACGTGAGCCGTGGCTTTTTCAACGGCTTCAGGGGGTAAATCCTGAAAGAAAGGCGCAGACTGAGTTAACAAGTCCAAGTCTGCAGATGAAGTTCGAGATGAAGTTCGGTCGTCCATGCTGTCGCGGGATAACTCTGATTAAGAATACTTCACAATAACGACCGCGAAGCACGCCAAGCAATCCAGTGTAAGGATCGCCCAAACAAACTTTCGAAAGTAAAGGTCGCAGCGTTTCGGGAGCTCAGTACCAGTTGCTGTTTCGCCATGGGTTATCAAGCGTTGCCGGTTGTTGCCACCACTGATTTATTCCTTCTGGCGCTTACTTACGCTTCCCTAGAATATCAGAATAGTTATTAGACGAAATAAGCAGGCAAAAAACCTGGTACTACTGTCGTTTATGCTGTCTCGTCTTTTGGGTTCTGTCGTTTGGCAGACATGCCCTTGCTAGAGGCTGCCTATCAATTAAAGTTTGAAGTCTTAGACCGGAAGTAAAGTCCAAAGTTTTAAGCCGAAAGGTCTAAGGTTTATGGTTCCTAGGGCCTTTGGGATGTTCACATGTCTTTGGGATTTAGCGGATTATTGGGGACGACACAGCGATCGCCGCTAGTCCCATGGTTACGTTCCCTTGGCTTGGTTTGGCTTTATTGTGATCGCCCCGGCTGCTTTATTTCCCCGTTCCGTCCCAATTTTGATCGTTTTCTGGCTCAATGGGGCTTTAAAAAACGCCCAAAATATTTCCATTAAAAACGCTTACAGCCTTATTTGATAGGACTTTCCGGTAATTTTTATTGCCAGTTGTTGCCAAAAACCGCCCAATTTAAAAATTTGCCGTTAGGGTGGTGGCAACCATTATTAGGACCTTTATCGTGACGCTCGACCGGGATTCTCAGCTTAAATCGCTTGTTGATGATATTACGGCGCTGTTGACCTCTGAATCAGAGGGTGGCGATGGGTTAAATAATCAGCCTGCCGATCACACTCGAGCGGTATTGGGGCGGGCTCAGGCGGCACTGTCGGCGATTATGGGGGGCGCGGGTACACCAGTGGTGCAGTCCGTCGAGACAGAAATTCAGCGGCTGCGTGACAAGACTCTGGAACCGTTAAAGGCCGATTTAGATGGACTGCGACAACAGCAAAAGACGTTGTCGGCGGAGGTTGCTCAGCTGGAGCAGCAGCGCCAGTATTACCAGTCTCTGGCGCAGCAGCAGTCCAATCAAAGTCAGATTTTGGATGATTTGGTGCAACCCCTGGGCGATCGCCTGGAATCAACGGTAACGGAGCAAGTTAATCGAGCCCTCACGGAATACCAGGGAGGGAGCAGCGCGGCTCCGAATCAGGCATCGGATCAGTCTAATGAGGTACTGGAGCAACTTCAAAATACCTTGCAAACGGTATTTTCAGCCCTACAGGCTAACACCCAGCGTTACGAGTCCAGTCTTCAGTCCTCGATGGATCGCATCCAAACCTTAGGTGAGCAAAGCGAAGCGATCTTAGAGCATTGGCTAGGGCGTATTAAAAGCACCACCGGCGTGGCAGGGGGCGTGATTAATAGTCGCGCCATTCCGTCTAATTCGGTGGATTTTGGGAATGTGACGGAAACGGATTTAAGCGATACGGATCCGGCTTTGGCGGGGGTTCCTTATCCGGGAATGGCTCTGCCTGTGGCGACTCCAGGAGAGGAAGGCACAATCGAGGGGGTTACCACCCAGACGGCGGTGTCTTTAAGGGCTGATGGGGCTGCGGAGCTAGCCGATGTGGGATCGGGTGATTTTTTTGAGGACAACAATCCCTTTGCGTTGGGTGGTTTGGACTTAACGGATTTGTCGGCTGAGCCCCCGGTGATCGCCCCCCCCAGCTCTGACAGTGCTGATGGCGATGATATTGATTTCACTGAACTAGACGGTGTTGGGCTGCCTGAAGATCAGGACGGCAGCGAACTGTTGGACGATGGGCTAGACGCGGCTGAGGGAGATGCTCCAGAGGTTTTGCTCTCCGACATGTCCGACCCGGGAGCTGAGCTGCCTTTGGTGGGGA
The DNA here is from genome assembly GCA_937894105.1 of uncultured cyanobacterium. Lineage (GTDB taxonomy): Bacteria > Cyanobacteriota > Cyanobacteriia > CACIAM-69d > CACIAM-69d > CALGDE01. The sequence goes on along the minus strand of CALCTI010000475.1, from coordinate 1,444 downwards.
TGGATTTGGAGGGTGCTCCAGAGGTGTATGAGGACGAGGATGAGGACGCGACGGTTAGTCAGTATGTGAATGTGGATTTGCTGAATCGGCGGCGGGAGGAAACGTTCCGTATGCCTGACGTGCTCGTTGACTTGAGCAGTGACGACGGGCCCCGCTTGTCAGAGGATTTGGCCGGTGGCGAAGAGAGTGACGACCTGGATTGGCAAGGGGACGATGATACGGCTGCTCAATATTTAGATGAGGATTTGTCGGGCTTGCAGGACCCCGAAAGCGAGGGTGCTGCGGAGGTTTCTGTGGATTTGACCGATGACCTTGGGGCGGATGAAACCGTCGATGGTGGGGCGGGTTTGCCCATCGCTGGGCTTGCGACGGCGGCGGGGGTGGCGGCGGTTGGCTTTGTGGCTGCGAATGCTGGGGATGAGGATGACGGTTTGTTCCCCGTGACTCCTGAGGCTGAGTCGCCGGAGCAGGCGGTGGAGGAGGAAACCAGCGGTTTAGATGCGAATCCGGTGGCTATGGATGAGGCGCTGGATTTGGGATTGGCTGATGTGGATGTGTCGGCAGACGTGGAGGTGACCGATGATCTTGAGGCGGATCTTGAGGGTGATCGCGATGAGCTATTGATGGAAGAGATGATGGCGAGCGGATCGGTGGGCGAGCAAATTGATGAGGCGATCGCCGGTGAATCGGACGAGGCACTGGAGGCGTTACTGGGGGGCGACCAAGGCGATGGGGCGGCGGAATTGACAGCAGAGTTTCTCGAAGAAACCGAGTCCCTGGATGACGAGGACATCTCCCTGGATGATGCGGTGGAAGACCTGATTGTGGAAGGGGGAATGGCGGAAGAGGACGATGAGGTGGCCATGGTGGAGGGGCTGCCGACGGTGGATGAGCTAATGGAAGAGGGGACGACGGCGCGATCGCTGGATGGAGGTAGTGAGGGCATTGATGAACCCCTGGAAGATGATCCTGGGGTGAGCGATTTAGATCAACTGGGGATTGGTGCCAATGATATGGATCCCTTTGAGGAGTTGGAAGATCTGTCCAGCGAGCCGGACCTAGGATCGGCGGATGATGCTGAAACCCAGGGGGAAGACCAGAGCATTGAGTCTGGAGGGCTGGATATGGAAGGACTTGATCTCGGGCTTGCGTCAATGGGGGCGCGGGTGAAGAGGGCGCGGGGGAAGGGGCTGTTACGGGCGCCCCCCTTGATGAAGAGGAGTTGGATTTGGGGAGCGATGCTAGCGATTTGGGTGACTTAGGGGAAGAGTTGGGGGATTTGGCGTTAAGCACTGCCGATGATGCGGAACCGAACTTAAAGGGACTGGGATTGGCACCAGAAAGTGCCGAGGGCGTTGAGGCGGACCGATCTGACGGTTTAGACCTTGATACAGAACTGGGTGAAGATTTGGCTGACTTAGGACTAGATTTTGAGGACAGGGTG
>CALCTI010000474.1 GCA_937894105.1 uncultured cyanobacterium | reverse complement strand
GTTTATTGTGGCGTGTGATTATCCTGTAGCTTTCTGTCTCTAACTGTTATCTCTAATTTATGGCTTCCACGGCTGCGCGATCGCCACTATTTCCACCCATTGAGCCCTATCGTACGGGAACGATGGCGGTGGATAAAATTCACACCATTTATTTTGAAGAGTGTGGCAATCCCAATGGTAAGCCGGTGGTGTTTTTGCACGGGGGACCGGGGGGCGGTGTCCAGCCCGAGTATCGTCGGTATTTTGACCCGGCCACGTGGCGAGTGGTGCTATTTGACCAGCGCGCCTGTGGGCGGAGTACTCCCCATGCGGAGTTGCGAAACAATACCACCTGGCATTTGGTGGCGGATATGGAGGCGCTGCGGTGCCACCTGAACATTGACCGGTGGGCGGTGATGGGGGGCAGCTGGGGGAGTACCCTGGCGTTGGCCTACGCGGAAACCCATCCGGGGCGGTGTACTGAGATAATTTTGCGCAGTATTTTTATGCTGCGTCACCAGGAAATTCAGTGGTTTTATCAGGAGGGGGCAAGCTTTATTTTTCCGGATTTTTGGGAGGATTATTTGGCTCCGATTCCGGTGGAGGAGCGGGGCGATTTGGTGGGGGCGTATTATCGACGGTTGACCAGCGATAATGCGGCGGTGAGGCGGGAGGCGGCGATCGCCTGGTCCGGGTGGGAAGGACGAACCAGTAAGCTATATCCGAGCAAGGGGCTGGAATCGAAGATGTCGGATCCGGAGTTTGCGGCCGCTTTCGCTAGCAAAGAGAGTCACTATTTTATAAAAGGTGGTATTATGGATAAGGACCACTGGCTGTTGGATAATGTGAGTCGAATTCGGTCGATTCCAGGGGCGATCGTCCAGGGGCGCTATGACGTAGTGTGTCCCATGGTGACAGCATGGGAACTGCATCAAAAATGGCCAGAGGCGGCATTTTATTTAATTGACGATGCTGGGCATTCCATGAGTGAACCTGGAATTACGGCGAAGTTGGTGGACGTTATTAAAGGGTTTGGACACCGCCATGAGTGAAGAATCTGCATCCAAATCGGCATTTACTGAACCAGAATCCACTGAACCAGAATCCGCTGAATCAGCATCCCCTGAATCAGAGCCTGCTAAATCGGAGTCTGCTAAATCGAAGTCTGCTAAATCGGAGTCTGCTGAGCCGATATCGATCAGTTTTTGTTTGATTGCCAAAAATGAGGCGGACAATTTAGCCCGGTGTTTGGATAGCGTGCGGACCTTGTGTGACGAGTTGGTGGTGGTGGATACGGGCTCCACCGATGGCACTGGGGTTAAGGCGATGAATTTGGGGGAGCGGGTGTCGTTTTTTGAATGGTGTGACGATTTTGCGGCGGCGCGAAATTATGGGCTGGAGCAGTTGACGGGGGATTGGGTGCTGATGCTGGATGGGGATGAGTGGCTGTTGCCGGAGGCGATCGCCCAAATCCAAGAGGCGGTAACCTACGACGATGCGATCGCCATTAACCTGCTGCGGCAAGAAATTGGAGCAGTCCAGTCTCCCTATTCATTGGTATCGCGGCTATTTCGGCGACATCCGGCGGTGAATTTTGAGCGTCCATACCATGCCCTGATTGACGATAGCGTGACCCGGTTAATGGCGGCGGATCCCCACTGGCGGGTGCTGTCGTTGCCAAGCCCGGCGATCGCCCATGAGGGGTACCAACAGGCGGCCATTGCCCGCGGCAACAAACAGGCGCGAGCCCGCCAAGCCATGGAGTCGTATTTAGCGGATCATCCCGGAGACGCCTATGCCTGTTGCAAACTGGGGGCATTGTTGGCGGATGAAATGGCGGATGAAACCTTGGAGGATGGCACCGTAGATCCGGAGGCGCTGGGGCGATCGCGTACGTTGCTTAAACAGGGGCTGCGCCAGGCAGAGCAAGACAATAACGTGGAGCTAATGTACGAGCTGCACAATCGGTTGGCCATTGAGGACACCCAGCGAGGCAATCCGGACTTGGCCCAGTCCCACTATCGCGTGGCGTTGAAACAGCCGGTGTTGCCCATGGTGCGGCTGGGGGCAGAGGTTAATTTGGGAAATTTATATCAGCAGGCGGTGCGACTGGATGAGGCGATTTCGCTTTACAAATCGGCGATCGCCACCAGCGCTGACTTACCCCAGGTTCACTACAATTTGGGGCTGGCACTACGGGCAAAGGGGGATTTGGAGGGAGCGATCGCGGCGTATCAACAGGCAGCACAACTGGATCCTCAACGGGCAGAGGTATATCAAAACCTGGGGGTGGTCCTGCTGAAAGGGGGCAATGTGCCGGCTAGTTTGGATGCGTTTGGGCAGGCGATTTCCCTGTACCAGGAACAGGGAAAAGGGGCGATCGCGGAAGAGATTCGAGACAATTTAGCGGCAATGGGATTTCAGCCCTCCGCTTGATTTTCATCTCCCCTTCTTCCCTGGGTAATCGGTTTACGCCCTTACATTAATGCCCGCAGCCTATCGTTGAAATAGCGATTTTAAGTGTCATATTGAAACGTTTTACGAACTAATAGATCGACACATAGAGACACGCAAAAAATGAGTTCGAAAGTTTAATTTTAATGCTATTTTCACGCCTAATTTCTTTGCGCCAGCCCTTAAAAATACAGGAATACTTTAGGTCTAATGGCGGCTATTTTAACTAACCTGTAATAGCAAGGGTAATTGAAAGTAGTTTGCATTCTCCGTTGTTCACAAAGCGGTAGACAAACCTTGCAAGTCTATTTCAGATGCCAAAGTCTTCAATTTTCTGGATCGCAGTCTCGGTTTGGTAAGTTTTAGAGCATTGGAGTTCAGAGAGTGAAATAACCGCAACGGCTTGACCCGGAGCAGCTTGTGTTATCTATATTCCCCAACACTTTTCAGTGGCATTTATCGCCCAGTCAGTGGGATGGCCTGTGTCAAGAAGTTGCCCAAAATTGTCAGCTATTTTTGGGGGACGGGCTGGTTTATTGCGATCGCCAATCGGTGCGCCAGTCAGGTCCCTATTCCGGTCGCTTTATTGTTCCTAAAATGACAGAAGGAGCAACAGAAGGAGCATTAGAGAACGCCCCTGAAACGTCCACTGGGTTTGAAAATTCTGCTGGTGAGGGCGATCGCTTTTGGTTGACGGTGACCCCTCGTGGCTGGGTGTTATGCACCTTGGTGTTTAGGCAGGGAGTCGGGGAGTTGCTCCCGGACGATTCAAGGGATCAGTGCAATGGCAGCCTGGGGGTTGGGGGCGCTCCCTCCATCGCCCAACACCTGGGTGGTGGACATCTCAAGAAAACCGACTGGCAAAGTTCCGTCACGGTGGATGGCAAAGCGATTTTAAGTTGGCTGGAGCAGCAGCCTTGGTCTTTGCCGGCGTTGCCGCCGCCACCGCCCGTATCGCCGGATATTCTCCAGGGATTATTTCAACCGCTGCTCAGCTCCATTTCATCATCGCGGGTGGCCCTTTCCTGCGCCTTGCCGAAGGCAGAACAGGCTTGGGAACAGTTCCACCATGGACTCATTCAGCGCATGGGCACGGGTGCTGAGGACTTGCCCAAGGTGATTTATTGGGCGCTGGCCCAGGCAAGGCGGCTGTTGGATGTGGACCGGCTGTTGATTTATCAGTTTCAGGCACGGCTCCAGTCGGTGAAGGTGTGGCGCGGTTCGGAAACGTTTAAGGGCGATCGCCAGTGGGAAACGCCCCAGTGGCAGGAGCTGAGCGACGGAGTCACCTACGAAGCGCGGCGGGATGGCGCGGTGCCGTCGGTGCTTTACCAAAAAGCAAAGGCGGGGGTTTTGGGCTTTGATCGGTGGGGCTCCGGGCAGCAGGATAGGACTCAGACAGGGGCGAGCGCCGACAGTTGGGGCACCCCATCCACAGACGGTCATCCCATTCGGGCCCAGTTGGCGGTGTCGATTTCGGGGCGATCCTCCACAGGAGAGGAGCCGTGGGGGCTGTTGGTAGCCCAAACGGTGGATCAGGTGCGTCAGTGGTCAGATCAGGAAGAGCAGTGGCTCAACCGATTGGCGCAGATCTTGACCCTGGGCATTTATCAGGGACAGGTGGAGGCTTCGGGGAAGCAAAACCAGCAGAAAATGGAGCAAACCCTCCACGACCAGGGAGAGGCACTGCAGGATGCGTTGACCCAAGCAGAAACGGCTGCCTATGCAAAAAGTGAGTTTTTGGCGGCCGTTAGTCACGAGCTACGAACGCCTTTAACCTGCGTGATTGGGCTGTCCGATACGCTGCTGAGGTGGTCTTTGGATAATCTCAATGCGAAGCAGCAGGAATATCTGCACACCATTCACGATAGCGGTGAGCATTTGAAACGGTTGGTGGACGATATTTTGGAGGTGGCACAGCTGGGCTCAGGCTTAGCCATGTTGAAAATTCGAGAGTTTTCCGTGGCTCAGGCACTGTTGCAAAGTATTGCTCAGGTGCAGGAGCGTTATGGCGATCGCCCAGGGAACGAGGAGAGCACCGCCAAAAGCGCCACCAACAATATTGTTAGGGAGTTCCAGCTGTCGGCCGCCGAAGATCGATTCTGGGCAGATCGTCAGCGAGTGCAGCAAATTGTGACGAATTTGCTCAGTAATGCAGCAAAATTTACGCCGAACTCGGGACAAATTATTTTGCGGGCATGGCGTGAAAATTGCGGATTAATTGTCCAAGTGGAAGATACGGGTATCGGTATTCCTACGGAGAAAATTTCGTCTTTATTTGAGCAATTCCACCAGTTGGAAGCCTCTTACCAGCGCGTCCACGGCGGATTGGGTATGGGGGTGGGATTAACTAAGCAGCTGGTTGAGCTGCATGGGGGCACCATTGAAGTGAATTCTGTGGTGCACCAGGGGTCGATTTTTACGGTGTGGCTGCCGGATCAACGCGATCGCAATGACGGGAAGTTCAATGTCAATTCCGAGCACAATGGTGCGGCCAATACGATTACGGGAACGGTGGGTGGTACCAGCAATGCGCCGTTGGGTGCCAGCGGAACCAAGAAGAGCGTGATGTTGATTGATGGGGGGTCTGAGCGGCCGCTGATTTTGTGCAATTTGCTGACGGCGGCGGGACATGATGTGGTGTGGGTGGATGATGGGGCGATGGCGATCGCTCAATTTAGGTCGATCCATCCTGATTTGGTGATTCTAAGCCTTAGGGGTGGGGAGAATGAGGTTGAAGGGGGGGACACTGAAGAGGGGGAGGCGCTCTTTAATCCGTTAAATATTGTGCCCACATTGCGACTGCGGGGCGGGCAACGGCTAAAGATTTTGACCTTGGGTGATCGGGCATGGGAAAGCGCGATTAATGGGTGGTTGGATCGGTGGTCGGCGTCGGCCACGGGGGTTACCTTGGGCGATCGTCCGTTAATTGATGCATACTTATCCCACCAAAGTAGCTCTAATGATTTTTTAGAGGTGGTAACAACCCTTCTAGACGCCAGCGCCCAGACCATTGAAGTTGAAGCGGATCAAAGTTCTCAGGCTTCGCCCTGAATGGGGGTTCTGAAGCATGGGATATCCGCATAACTCGCATAATTTTATTGTTAGGGTAAGACCATAGGCGCAGCATTGCTAGGGGTTGGTATTAGGCATGGGTAACAGCTAGGGATTTAGGATGGGTGAGGCGATCGCTCCAAACGTGAACTCCGCAAAAACCACCGCTGGGACCAATCCAAAAGAGCGCCACAGTGGACCGGATTGGAATCGGTTGCAGCAAGCGCTGGGCGTCGAGGCGGAGCGGGGATTTGAAAATATTCAAGGGCGACAATACCGGTTTAGCGAGTTTTTGTGCCTGAGTTTTGGTAAGGTACCGCCGGGACTGGCGGCAGATGATCGCCGACGGTGGCGAGAAACGGCGGAAAAGTTTGCCCAATATGGCGATCTAGCGGAGAGTGGTCGCAAGCGGCTGGTGGCCCAAACGCGACAGTTTTTGTTTAAGGCGCGGCGGCAGGTGGAAGCCAAGTTGGCTGAGGAACAGGGGGCGATCGCCCCCCAGAGATCCCCCAGCAGTCGAGTGCGGGAAAGGGGCGGATCAGAGAGCGATCCGGGTTCAAAAAATCGAGGATCAAAAAAAGCAGCACGCACCAAAACCACTGATATTTCTGGCAAAGTTGCCCACCAATCTGCCAAAACCTATAGCCTGGACACGCCGTTGACCCAAGTGCGAGGCATTGGACCACGCACGGCGAAAAAGCTGGGAAGCCTGGGGCTGCTGACGGTGGATGATTTACTACACCATTACCCGCGCGATTATATTGACTACGCCCGCCAGGTGGATATTCGTGCCCTGGAAACAGGGGAGACGGTGACGGTGGTGGGGCAGGTGAAGCGGTGCAGTTGTTTTACTAGCCCGAAAAATTCCAAGCTCAGCATTATGGATCTGGTGCTGCGCGATCGCTCGGGACAGATTCGCATTTCGAAATTTATGGCGGGGGCGCGGTACGGCTCGGTAAAGTGGCAGCAGGGACAAAAGCGCCTGTACGCACCCGGAAAAACGGTGGCGGCGTCGGGGCTGGTGAAAAAAAATAAGTATGGCATCACCTTGGACAATCCCGATTTGGAGGTGCTAGATCATGCGGAAGGGCAAATCCAGTCCATGCAGGTGGGGCGAGTGGTGCCGGTATATCCCTTAACGGAGGGGGTGGCGGCGGATACGGTGCGGCGGGCGGTAGCCACGGTGCTCCCCGCAGCGACCAAAGTGCCGGAAACATTGCCCCGGACCGTGCGCGACGCCAGTGGGGTGATTAAAATTGCTGAGGCGATCGCGGCCATTCACTTTCCCCCCGGCGATGATATTTTGCAGCAGGCGCGACGGCGGTTGGTGTTTGACGAGTTTTTGTATTTACAGCTGGGCTTGTTGAAACGGCGGCACCAGCAGCGCCAGGCTACCACCAGTGCTGTGCTGGCTCCCACGGGGGTATTAATCGACC
>CALCTI010000473.1 GCA_937894105.1 uncultured cyanobacterium | reverse complement strand
CGGTCCAGCTACGCCAGCTGCCTCCAGCCCCTGCTTTTTCTGGAAATCCACCACAGCCCTAAAGGTGCTGTCACCGAAGTGCATGTCTGCCGCAAACTCAATCGGCTCCAGGCCCAGCGCTTTACGCAACATTAATTGCAATTCGCCCACCGCCTCGGAGAACAGTCCCCGGTGTAATACAGGCAATTTCCGCACTGCCGGCGGGGGCGCTGGAGCTGGAGGAGCCGCCTTGGGTGCGCGTGCTGGGGGAGCCTGGGTTGCCCCTAGGTGTGCACCCGAGATGGTTTCTCCGGCCATCTCTTCTAGCTTGGCGATCGTTGTTGGTCCAGCCACACCGTCAGCCCCCAGCCCATGCAGCTCCTGAAACTTCACCAAAGCTTTAAACGTGCCAGCCCCAAAATGTTTATCCGCATTTAAATCAGCTGGCTTTAAATTCAGCGCTTTACGCAACAACAACTGCAAAGCGCCCACTTCGCTGGAGAACATGCCCTTGCGCAAAGTTGGCATGTTCCCGAAGCCTTGGGCCGGAGCCTTGCGCACCTTTGAGGCTGTCGCAGGTCCCCAAGACCCATCAACAGCCATCTGGTCATCGGGATTGTACTCATTCCACAACTCTTGGAATGCCCGCACCTGCAAGGGGCCTAAGTTCTCGCCGCCCCCTTTGAAGTCGTAGTGCATCGGGTCAAAGGAACCAATCCAACGCCAGTTAAATCGGTTCATATAAGAGCGCCAGCCCGGAGAATCCTGCACATCGATCGCCAAAGCGCTGTTGTGATTACTTAACGGCGGAGGAGCCGCCGCCCGAATACCACAAAGTCCTCTCTCATACTGCTGACGGAGCATATACTGCTGCATCGGCGTCCGCAAACAGCTGTTGATATGAAGCGGCACGCCCCGCGCTTCCACCACTTTCACCAGGGACTCGTAGGCTTTGGCTTGTAAATAAGGATTATTTTGAGAGCCTTCACAGACAATCAGCGGATGATCAATGCGTGATAAGGTACCAGGCTTGGTGGCGATGATTTTTTCAAGAACCTGAGTGGAAAGACCCTCAATCTGCCCGGTGTTGCATCCAGAAATCACCTCATAAAGCTTCGCCATAGTAGAGCCCCTACTCTAAAGTTTTTACTAATTTTTTTCCCAAAGCTTATTCGTCAAGCTTTACTTGCTGATAACGCCTGCCGACCACCAGAAGGGATGAGGCGCACTTCAAATAACGCAGGAAACCAAAACGATCTGCAGCTATTGTTAGCCGTTGAGCTTGGATTTCCTCTGCCCCAACGTTCTAGCCCACGGACAACAGGAAAAGCACTTCAAGTAGCTTTTGAAACGAACTTTAAGTAGCGCAAGGGGGTGTTTGAGCGGCGTTGCCCACGGACCTCCTAAGTTGTTTACAGGTCGGATCGCCTTTTTATTGGGATCCCTTGCGGAGGGTAAGGGAGTTGTGGGGAGTGGATGAGGGGGGCGATCGCCGGAAAATCCTAGACCAACAGCAACCATTGCCGGAACGCCATATGATTGCGCGCTTAGCTGATTCAACAAGATTCATCAAGGGATGCAACAGATCTTGAATGGAGACAGCGCTCCCAAAGTCAAGTGATACGGTAAAAGTATCACCGTATGAAAGGGGAGGAAGCTTATGAAGCTTGTCATCCAGGGCAAGAATATTGAGGTTACAGAGTCCCTGCACAATTATGTCCAAGCCAAGGTGGACAAGGCGATCAGCCATTTCCATAATCTAGCCATGGAAGTAGATGTGCATTTGTCTGTGGCGCGTAATCCCCGGATTGAGCCTCGGCAAACTGCGGAGGTGACAATTTACGCCAATGGCACCGTCGTGCGGGCGGAGGAGAGCAGTGAGAACCTTTATGCCAGCATCGATTTAGTCGCCGACAAAATCACTCGGCAGTTGCGTAAGTATAAAGAGAAGCGCCAGGATCGGCGTCAGGCAGCGGTAAAAACCGCTGATGTGCTTGGGGAAACCCCCGTGAATGGGACCATGGTTCCCGATCGCGAACCTGAGCTCCCGGAAACGGTGGTGCGCACCAAGTATTTCCCGATGCAGCCGATGTCTGTGGCGGAGGCGCTAGAGCAGTTGGAGTTGGTGGACCATGACTTCTTTATGTTTGCCAATTCTGAAACCGGTGAAATTAACGTGATTTACGAGCGTAATCACGGGGGCTACGGCGTCATTCAGCCTCGTCCAGCCGTTCGCGAAGCTGCGGCCTGAGCGATTAGTCCGTTAGTTCGCCGGTGATTGGCGGGTAATTTTGAAATAGCTGGCACATATGGACTTTATGGACTGGCAGCTATCTTGGCAAACCTTAAGCCAATGCTCTTTGGGGGCGATCGCAGTATGGGCGATCGCCCCCAAACTTTTGCTTACAAATCGCCACGTACCTGGAGCAACCAACATCCCTTGAATTTCTCCCGTCATTAATTTACTGATTGCAAAGACGCGAATCGCTAATAATAGAAAAGCAACGCTAATTGTTTCGGTCTTCTAAAACTCGCCCACGTCCCGCTTATTTTGGCAGTTTGCTTTTGGGATTGTTTCCGCTGCTGTTATTTTGGTGCCCGACCGTCTAGTGCTTCAACGACTGTACCGATCGCGACCTCCTATGGCGTTACGCTGGGTGCTGCTTCTTTCCTTTATGGCAGAAGTGGTGCTGCTAACGGGGGCTTTAAGCTGGCTATCCATTCGCCACGGGGAGAAAACCGCCGCCAGCACCATTGAGGATTTGGGGAAGTGGACTGCGATCAGTGTCAAAGAAAAAGTCAAAACCCACTTTGAACAGCCGGAGCTGCTGCTAAAAGTGAACCAAGCGGCGAGCCAAAGCGGGCAACTGGATTTTTCAGTGGTGGGGGAAACCAACCAACAGAAGCTACAGCGCCTATTTTGGGAACAAGTGCGCCTGTCCTCAGCGGCACGGACGATTTATTACACCGACACCGACGGCAATTTGCTTCAGGTGGAAAACAATGATGTGCCGAAACTGTCTCTGCGCAGCCCAGAAACCCAGCCAAACTGGGAAGTGTTTACCCTAGGCAAAAACGGGGAACGGAGAGAGCGCATCAAAAAAGAGCTGTTCGAACCGCGATCGCGCCACTGGTACACCAACACCGTGCAGCGGCGACAGCTAACCTGGTCGTCCGTGTATCGATTTCAAGATCCGCCGGTTTTAGGGCTCACGGTGTCCGTGCCGATTATGACGGCAGACGACGAGGTGCAAGGGGTGCTGTCGGTGGATTTGTCCCTAGAGGAAATTTCTCAGTTTCTACGGGGGCTTAATCTGAAGCGGCGGGTGAAGGTGGCCATTATTCAGCGCAATGGCACGGTGGTGGCCACGTCGGAGGCGGCTCCTATTGATGCTGCTGGCGATGATCGCCAAGGGGATCCCAATCAGCAGCCCAAGAGCCAGCCTGAAACTAGCAATATTCAGGATGCGTCGCGATCGCCCACCGCCCTGCGCGACGTGGAGGAAGCCGCCGAAGGCACAGGGGCCCTGCCCGCTGCCACGAAACCAGAGGCTCCAATAACAGACGCCCAAGTCACTCCGCTCAGGGGCGACACCAAGTGAACCGCTCTAGTATCTCGCGCGTGCTCACGGGTG
>CALCTI010000472.1 GCA_937894105.1 uncultured cyanobacterium | reverse complement strand
AGCAAGGGTCCCATCGCCACGCCGCCTTTATCAAACAATTCACCAAAATTCACGGCACCTCCCCCAATAACACCAACCAAGCTAACCGAACTATTTATCGCGGACTTTCGACAGGGCTCCGTTAAACATAATGCCGAACGCCGCCACCCCTAAGGTGATTGCAAGACCAACAAAAATGCCGTCCATTAGGGCTTGCTGGGTAAAGGCGGGAGGCAGGACGAGCTGAGCTGAAGAAGAGAAGATCATTGGCGATGGATGCCTTGGATATGCCTAGGGGATTTTTTACCAGGATAACGGCGAAGTGGGTTGGCGATCGTGTCTGGTACTTGCACTAGCTGGCAGAATTATTGTGATGTTGGTTGTGGGTAAATGCCTGTGCACCGTCTTGCTGCTGCTCCAGGGGGCTGGGACCCCAGCGTTGAAGGGGTTGTTTTTATTGAACAAACTCCAGCTCCCATCGTTGTAGTCACGCCGAAAGATACGGAAATTCAAACGTTGGCAGGGGCGATCGCCAACCTTCCCGAGAATTTTCCAGAAATCCGCGCTTGCAACCAGCTTAATTTGCAACAGCAACTCACTATCGATACCTACGGGGAAGAGGTGCTGAGCCACGCGGAAATTATTGTGGTGCGGCTGCTGGGGGGAAAAGGCTATTGGAGTTATGGCTTAGAAGTGCTTGAACGTTTGGCGGAGGATCGCCAGTTAGAGGCAAAGGAAGGCGATCGCCCCTTGCACCTAGTTGTAATTCCTGGCGACGACCAGCCTGATCCTGGATTAATGGGCGCATCCACGGTTCCGCTAACGGTGGCGAACCAAGTGTGGCGCTATTTTGCTGAAGGTGGAGTTGATAATTTTCGATCCTGTTTATTGTTTCTAAGCGATCGCTGTTTAGGGACTCAATATAATCCGCGATCGCCAGCGCCAATTCTCCGTATTGGTCTCTATCAATCGCCTGTTTTTATTGATTTACCTCAAAACTCACCTAAAGTTGGAATTGGTTTTTATCGGTCCCACTTCCAGTCAGGAAATACTCGCGCTATTGATGCTCTAATTCAATCATTAGCCTATAAAAATATAAGAGCAATTCCTGTCTTTTTGTCTTCTTTAAAAGATACGGAAGTTCAAGAAGAAGCGTTAGAAATTTGGGCTGGCATTGATTGCTTACTAATGACAACTGGATTCGCAATTGGTCGCCCTGGCGAGGATATTGCCAACACAGAAAAGCCAGCGATCAAAAGCTTTTGGGAGCAGTTAGACGTACCGGTTATTCAAACCATTTTAAGTGGCGGAACTGTGGAGCAATGGGGCGATGGGAATTTTGGTTTGGCGCCTCGGGATATGGCGATGCACGTGGCATTGCCAGAAGTTGACGGGCGGATTATTGGACGGGCGATCGCATTTAAAACCGTTCAAAAACAAGATCCAAAATTGGAAACGATGGTGGTCACTGACGAGCCATTGATAGATCGGGTGGAGTGGGTTTCGATCCTGGCGAAAAACTGGGTTAAGCTGCGGCGATCGCCCGCCAAAGGCAAAAAAATCGCTTTGGTTTTGGCGAATTATCCCAATCGCGATGGACGGTTAGCTAATGGAGTCGGTTTGGATACGCCCCAAAGTTGTGTGGATATTTTATGGGCGTTAAGGCGTGATGGCTATGATTTAGGCGATGCTGAAAAGCTGCCAAAAACTGGAGATGAATTGATTCAACAACTTACCGCTGGAACGACGAACGATCCTGCAAGTTGGCAATTTAAGCAGACGCGGCAAACGCTGGATTGGCGACCCTATAAAACCTGGTTTGAAGGATTGTCCCAAGGCATTCAAGGGGGAATAAAAGGGCGATGGGGTGAGTTACCAACAGAGAAAGAAGGGGCGATCGCAGGTATTCAATTCGGCAATATTTTTGTGGGAATTCAACCGCCTAGGGGATACGATTTTGATCCAATTTTGAATTACCATGCTCCTGACTTAGAGCCCACTCATGAGTATTTGGGATTCTATTTTTGGCTGCGATCGCAATTCCAAGTCCAGGCAATTGTGCACGTGGGAAAGCATGGAAATTTGGAATGGTTGCCGGGCAAAAGTATTGCATTATCAGAGAATTGTTACCCAGAGGCAGCCCTAGGACCGATGCCCCATTTTTATCCTTTTATTGTTAATGATCCAGGCGAAGGTTCCCAGGCAAAACGGCGATCGCAAGCAGTCATTATTGATCACTTAACACCTCCTTTAACCCGTGCGGAACTGTATGGCAATCTGTCCTCTTTGGAGGGTTTGGTTGATGAATATTATGAGGCGCAAAGTTTAGATCCTAAGCGCACTGGGGCGATCGCTTCTCAAATTGAAACTCTGGTTAAATCGGAAAAGCTGGACCAGGATTTGGCGCAGCAACCGGGTGCTTCAGCAACGCTGGATTTGGCAGCGTTGGATGGGTATCTTTGCGAGTTGAAGGAGGCGCAAATTCGTGATGGGCTACATATTTTTGGGTCCTGTCCCACGGGGGAGTTGCTTCGGGATTTGATGGTGGCGATCGCTCGCGGTCCTGGGCAAAATCGGCTGGGGATTACTCGGGCGATCGCCGCTGATTGGGGTTGGGAGTTTGATCCGTTGACGGTAGATCCGACGGTGCCTTTGGAGCAGCCGCTGATCGCTCCCGATGAGCGGAAGTTTTTGTCGGCTCGGGAGGCGATCGCGGCTTTGGAGGGTGAGGCGCAGATTGCTGTTGAGGGGATTATTGCTGATGCGAGGGCTCTGCCCCCGCGCCCCCGCCAAAGGGTCGAGGCCCCTCTGGACTCCCGGTTGCAATGGGAGTTGAACTGGATTCGCGGGTGGTTGTGGCGATCGCTCCAGGCAACTTCTAATGAAATGTCGGCGTTGTTGTCGGGGTTGGCGGGGCGTCCAATTCCAGCGGGTCCGGCGGGTGCGCCTACTCGCGGTCGCCCAGAAGTATTGCCCACCGGTCGCAATTTTTATTCGGTGGATATTCGTGCCCTGCCCACCGAGTCGGCGTGGAATGTGGGGCGTCGCGCGGCGGAGCTGGTGGTTGAGCGCTATACCCAGGATCATGGCGATTATCCAAAAACACTGGGGCTATCCGTTTGGGGGACGTCAGCGATGCGCACCGGGGGCGATGATATTGCGGAAGCTTTGGCGCTAATTGGGGTGCAGCCGATTTGGGATGGCGCTGCTCGTCGGGTGGTGGATTTTCAAGTCCTCCCCGTTTCCGCTCTCGATCGCCCCCGTGTGGATGTAACTTTGCGCATTTCCGGTTTTTTCCGCGATGCATTTCCCAACTTAATCGACCTATTTGATCGGGCGGTCCAAGCCGTTGCCGCCCTTGATGAATCCCCCAGGGATAACCCCATCGCCGATCGCATCAAAACCGAAACCCAGCGTTGGATCGACGCCGGATTAACGGATGATCGCGCTGCCCTCCGCGCTAGTTATCGGGTGTTCGGCTCGAAACCAGGAGCCTATGGTGCCGGGCTGCAAGGGCTGATCGAATCGAAGGAATGGCAAACGGACGAGGACCTAGCCCGCGCCTATGTGAACTGGAGTTCCTACGCTTACACTTGCCGTAGTTCGCAGCCTCAAAATCAACTCCAATCCCAGGGCGATGCTCCTAGCAATGTGACCTATTCTCCCAGGGGGCGGTCTGCGCCGGAGGCGTTTGCCAGCCGTTTGGAAACCATGGAAATCGTGCTCCATAACCAGGATAATCGGGAGCATGATTTGCTGGATTCCGATGATTATTACCAGTTTCAAGGGGGCTTAACGGCGGCGGTGCGAGCTGCGCGGGGAACCCAACCGACCACCTATTTTGGCGATCGCTCCCGCCCGGAAAATCCCAAAGTGCGCCGCCTTACCGAAGAAATCGCCCGCGTGTACCGGTCCCGCGTTGTGAACCCAAAATGGATTGCCGGGGTGATGCGCCACGGTTACAAGGGAGCCTTTGAAATGGCGGCCACCGTGGACTATCTGTTTGCCTACGATGCCTCCGCCCACTGCGCCGAGGATTTTATGTACGAGGGCATCGCGATCGCCTATTTATTGGATCCCGAGGTGCAAGACTTTGTGCGACAAAAAAATCCGTGGGCGCTGCGGGATATGGCGGAGCGGCTGTTGGAGGCGAATCAGCGGGGGCTCTGGAGCGACGCCAACCCGCACTTGTTGGACCAACTGCAAACCCTAATGCTGGACACGGAAGCAACACTCGAGGGCGTCTCGGGATAAAGTTCAGCAAAACCCAGCAAAACTTTTATATTGTTTTTAGGGCGTGTCATCAATTAAGCGCCAGAAGGTTTACGCAGTGGGGAGTACACGCCCTTTTAAAATGGAAAGTGCCAGGAGCTGAAACCCTCACGGCCACTGATTTTGAGATTTAAATGATGACAGCCCCTAGCTATTGTTATCCGCTGAACCCATGCTCAAAACCCTGTCAAATCGCTTCCCTCAGGGACTTAACGCCCATCGTTGGCTATCCCTGATGCTGCTGGTCGCTACCCTAACCGTCGGTGTCCTGCTGCCGTCCGCCCAACCCGAGAACGCCCGCACCAACGAAGCCGCCGCCCCCGGCAACCAACCACACCCCAAAACATACGCCGACGACAGCCGCGCACCAAAAC
>CALCTI010000471.1 GCA_937894105.1 uncultured cyanobacterium | reverse complement strand
TTAACAAAGTCGCTTAACCATACAGAGTGCACCCACTATCAATGCAACAACGCCGCTCTTTTACCTGAATCGCAAAAAGCTACCGATTGAGCACTAGCGGCTTGGGCTACGCTCAGGGTATCGCCTTTCACTGGGGAGAAAGAGAGCAAGAACAGCTCTGAATTAAAGACTTTTAAACATGGACTCCGGAAGCCCCTCGCCCTTAGGAAGAGGCGCCCCCTGAGCTTGGCTGTTCGCGCAGCGTGGGCGAAGCCAATGGAAAGATTGGGTTGAGGGCAAAAGTTATGGGTAAGTCTTGGGGGTATGGCTGTTTGGCGCAACAGTTCATGGGCTTATCCCCAGGGCAGAAGCTATGCTGGCGACAGGGGGCGACTGAACAGCGCCGAAGCTTTCATCTCCCTAATCACACCCTATTGCGCTGAATCTGCCCTTGTGAAAACTCTTGTGACAATTGAGTTTTACCTTGAATCATGGAGCGCCTAAAGTATCAATTGCTTCTTAGATAAGGCAGAGCTTATTATAGATTTAAGATTGAATACAGATGACTGACAGAAGTTGACAGGCTTTAAGTCTGTGAGGCTTGTCTAGAACTTTCGCAACATTGGGCATCTTGCGAAATTTACATAACATTTTGCTGGTGGTGGTTTGTGGCGTTTAAGCTTCCTTTTGTGCACAGTACCTCTACACAACACGCGGACGTGCGTGAAGAAGGCGGGCAAACAGCAAGGTTGCCCGCCGCCAAGGTATCCAATGGTCTTCTAGGCAGTTTTAGTCCGTTAACGAAGGGGGTCGCCCCTTGGCTGCGGCGGCAAAAAATCACTCGTAAAATTGCCCTGGGCTACGGTGTGTCTTTGGGCATTGCTGTGGTGGGCGTTGGGGCAGGTATTGTGGCTGGATCGTTTTATGAGGGGGTGGCCTCTAGCGATCGCGATGTGGCGGTAAGAAAAGCGGCGCTAATGACCCGCCTAGAAAATGACACCTTGACCCTGGCGCTGCATCCTCAGCACTTAATTGCCGCAATGAATCAGGGGCTGTGGTTAAGGTTTGAAATTTCCCAATTTAAAAGTGACGCTGTGGTTTTGGAGTCGTCGATTAGGGACACAGAACTGTTGCTTAATAGGGAAATTGCGAAGGCAGAATCTGGGCAAGTGGAGCGGGTTAGCCCGTTACGGCGGAAATTGGCGATTACTCAAGAATTGGGCACCTTTATCGAAGATTATCAGGTGTGGGTTGGGTCTCTATGGGACGCCCTTGAGGCGGAGTCGAAGGAGGCTGCGAGGATAGAACCAATGCAGCGGCGGGAGGAAAGGCTGGCTTTGTTGGTGGAGGCGTTGGGGCAGCCTGGAGCACAGGAGTTGCAAATGCGGTTAGAGGATCTGGCAGAGCAGCTAACGATTTTAGTGGATTTGGCGGAGCGGCGGGAACAGGAAACGTTTGCCCAATTTCAGGATGCTCGCACGATGGCAATGGTTATTGTAGTGGCGAGTTTTTCCTTGTCTGTGGGGTTGGCGATCGCCTGTGCTTTTTACGTCAGTCAAGCGATCGCCCGTCCCATTCGCGACGTAACGGTCCAAACTCACCGGATTACTAAAGAGAAAAATTTTGACCTACGGGTCGCGGTAGAAACGGAGGACGAAACGGCCAAGCTGGCAGCGTCTATTGATCAGCTGGTGCGCTGGGCGGGGCAATATACCCACGAGCTAGAGGAAAGCCAGGCCACGTTAGAGCAGCAGGTAGAGGAGCGCACTCGAGAGTTGCGCATTGCCCAGATCCAGGCGGTACAAAGTGAGAAAATGTCTAGCCTAGGGCAAATGGTGGCGGGGGTTGCCCATGAAATTAATAACCCGGTGGGCTTTATCTACAGCAATATTTCCCATGCCACCACCTATGTGGAGGATTTGCTAGAGCTGGTCAACGCCTACCGGGAAGTGTGCCCTAAGGAGGCGGAAACGGAGGCGATCGCCCGGAAAATCGAGGACATGGACCTAGATTTTTTGGAAAAGGACGTGATAAAAGTCCTGGAGTCGATGGAAGTGGGGGCGAATCGAATTAAGGAAATTGTGCTGTCCCTGCGCACTTTTTCCCGGTTGGATGAATCGGATTTAAAGCTGGCAAATTTACAGGATGGCATCGACAGCACCTTGACCATTTTGGGGCATCGCTTGAAGGCGAGCAACCGTCGAGGTGCCATCGAAGTGGTGCGCAACTATGGGGATTTGCCGCCTATTGATTGCTATGCCGGACAGCTTAACCA
>CALCTI010000470.1 GCA_937894105.1 uncultured cyanobacterium | reverse complement strand
GCATTTCTTTCAAAGGCATTTCTTTCAAAGGCATTTCTTTCAAAGGTATGTAGTCCCTGGCGTAGAGATTCTAGACTTTAATTGACGACACGATCTGGAGTTGATGACACGCTCTGGATGGGCCCCGGAGCGATCGCCGAAAACCTTTGCTCTCCCCGTTTGCCCATCCCCAGCCGTCCTTACTCCCCCGCCGGAGATCCTTACCCTGCAAAAGTTGCACTAAACAGCCTTTCCTTTCACACTATTGAATAGGCTTGAATTAATAGATTTGAAAATAAGTCGAAGTGAATATCAATAGAAGTTAGTCAAAAGCGGCTAACTCCATTGAATAACGGCAAAAAAGCACACCGCTTAAAAACTTGCCTTAAACAGCACAATCAAGAGCACCGCATCGTTAGCTAGAAGAACCATGAGCGAGTTTTTTAACAACGTCCTACGCTACCCCCGCTTTCTAATTTCCTTTTCCTTGGGGGTAGTTTTAACCCTGCTATCTCCATTTACTCAACTGATGCAGGATCGGAAAAGCGCCATTTTAGTGGTCAGCCTATTCGTATCTTCCCTGGTGTTTATTATGTTTACCCTGCGGGCAATGCTGGGACTAAGCACCGTGGAATTTGCGTCCTAGGCTTCTCCCGCTTAGTGCGGCTTGGGGGCATCTGCGGGGTTCCCAAACGGTAAACTTGCCTGAGTAGTAGTAGAAAAATAGCGAAAAACCCCTGCGGGGCAAGGAGAAAGTATGGCTACCAGTCGTCGTGTTGCCCGCGTTTCAGAGTTAATTCGCCGGGAAGTTAGTCAAATGCTCACTCGCGGGATCAAGGACGATCGCGTGGGAGTGGGCATGGTTAGCGTTACCAACGTGGTGGTATCGGGAGACCTGCAACACGCCAAAATTTACGTTAGCGTCTATGGCACCGAAGAGGCGAAGGCGGCCACCATGGAAGGGCTGGTGTCAGCGACGGGCTATGTACGCGGCGAACTGGGACGACGGTTAAAGTTACGGCGTACCCCCGAGGTGAATTTCCTCGAAGACCGGGGGCTTGAGCAGGGAGACCAGGTGCTGAATTTGCTCAGTAAGCTGCGGCGCGATCGCGAAGACGAAGTTCCACCAGAAGACCGTTAACAGGGGGCACGGCAGGGATGTTTAACCGAGGGCGATCGCCATGGGGTGATGAGAATGGGAGCGATCCAACCTTTTCACCACCGCCCTTGCTAACTTGCCCTTAATCGGCAAGCTGCAACATCATCAACCCTCATCTAGGGGCGCTCCGTCGCAATACCCAGCGCTGCCCCTTCAATAGCCCGAAGCTTATCCATCACCGCAATAACGCGACCATGGTCCACAGCCTCATCCGCATTAATCACAACCACAATCTGCTGCCCATCCTCAATTAGCCCCCGAACTCCAGCCTCCAGATTTTCCAAAGAAATCGCCCGACGATTAATGGACAGATCGCCAGACTTTGCAACGGAAACTGTCACCCGAACTCGCTCCTGAACCTCCGACTGATCCGCCTTAGGTAAATTAACCGGCAGCACCTCAGTACGCGATAAAAACAGGCTGGAAATAATAAAAAACGTCAAAATTGCAAAGATGACGTCAATCATCGGAATGATATTAATCTCAAATTCCTCATTCACCTCATCAAGATCGTACATAGGACTCCTCCGCCATATCTCCCTGGGTATCCCCCTTCCTCACGCCGGTGCCCATACCCCGCCCGTTTTCAAAATGCACTTCGTAAAGAATCTCAAGCTGTCCGCCATACTCTTGAATAAACGCCATCTGACGCTTATAAAATCCTCGAAATAAATTGGCAAATAGCAGCGTGCCAATGCCCACCACCAAGCCCGCCGCCGTTGACACCAGCGCCTCACTGATGCCCCCCGTTACCACGTCAGCATTTTCCGAAATATTACTAAGCTGAAGGGCTTCAAAGGACGTAATCAAGCCTAGAATCGTCCCCAGTAGTCCCAACAAAGGCGACACACTAATCACCGTGGCGAACAAGGTACTAAAGCGCCGTAGGCTCGGCAGTTCCGCCTGCATAGCACTAGACAACGCCAAGTGAAATTGCTTAGGACTTGCGCCTCTAATTTCCAGCGCTTCGAGAAAAATTCGAGCGAGGGGTAAATCGGCACTTTGGCGAAGTTGGGCGTAGGCTTCGGCGGGGGACTCGCGGTATAGACGCAGAATACCCTGCATAACCTTACGCTGGCGACGATTGAGGCGCGTCCAGAATATCAGGCGCTCAATGATTAAGGCTAATGATATTAGCGAAAATGCCAGCAGCGGCCACATGACAATGCCGCCGGCTGAAAAAAGTTTTTCCAGGTTTTCCATAACTGTCCCTAAAGCTAGCGTTAGGCAGATCCATTACCGAGTCGCCAAGCGCTAGCAAGATAAAGCTAGGCTGACTTATTGAGATCTGCTCTCAAGAAATTGACTCTTATCCTCTCGTGGTTGTCAAGTTTTTGATGGGGGCTTAGTCAGAATTTATTAGCTCAGGGCTAAACCAACTCAACTGTGTTCATAGACCAGGCTTCTCTAGACTTGAACGGGACCGTTAATGGCAAAGATTATCAACCAATTCTAAGCCCCAAGCGCATTTCCTGATGATTCACTTTCCTTGAGCATTTGAATTCGAGACGAAGCTTCCCCGTAACGTGAGTTCGACGAGGAAAACATCGCTGGAAGCCTCGTAGAACTGGGCTTTTGGCGATTGGAGTATTATGAGCGTCCTTCAGCAACGGCTCATTGTTGCCAAAAAGGTGCTTTATTGTCAACAGTACCGGCTTATTTCGCAACAAGGAGATTGCTCCCACTGCCTAAATTCCTTATTCAGCTATGGTTTCAGCTTCGTTTTATCCGTCGAACTCACGTCCGTAGGCTCATCTTGTAGCAATTCTGAACTAGCAGGACTTACGCAGAATGGGTATACTCTCACCCCCCAGCCTCCTTTCCCTGGGAAGAAGGGGAGCAAACACGGGACTAAAACGCTTTTCTAAAGTCCTTCTCCCCAGGGAGGGGGACTTCAGGGTGAGGGGCACTGGGATTTTGCGTAAGTCCTGACTAAAAGTCAAAGAGCTATTTACGCCAAGCACGTTGCCTAATTAAAGTCACTCATTGAGGAAAATTACTCTGCTCCCGATGGGGCTGGAGCCGCCGGAGGGGCTGGCGCGGGTCTGGGCGCTGGTGGTGCTGCCGGGCGTGCGGGGCGCGGGGCAGGTTTGGCGGCGGGCGAAGGGGCCGGGCGTGCGGGGCGCGGGGCAGGTCTAGCGGCTGGTCTTGGTTTGGCTGGGGGTGCTGCGGGTGGTGCTGGCGATCGCTGGGCCGGCTTTGGTGGCGAGGAGGGTCGCGTTGCCGGTGGTGTTGCTGGGCGGGTTGCGGGTTGAGAGGTGCCGGACCCGGTAGAGGAGGTGGCAGTTGAGCCGCTGGTGCCGCTGCTGCCGGCATTGGACGGTGTTGGGGTGCTAGGCGTCGCGCCCGGCTGGGCATTGTCGCCGGAGGTGGATGCGCCGCTGGTACTGTTTCCGGTGCTGCCGGTGTTATTCGTGGGCTCCCCTTGGGCTGGAGACGGCGACGCAGCGGGAGTAGTGGTAGCGCGATCGCCCCCATTCTCACCTTGTCCTGACGCTGCCGCCGGAGTCGAATTATTAGAACCAGAATTTCGCGCTGAATTTCCTCCTGACGGCACCTCAACGGAACGGCGATCGCCTCGCTGTCGAGCCTCTTGGTTGCGTTCAGAGCCATCAATGGTCAAATCGTACTCAATGGGAACGCTGGCTCCACCCTGTACCCCCTGGAATCGCGATCGCCGCGCCGCCCGCAATGCCGCTCGATCAATAGCCGGATTCCCACTGGAAATGCCCAACGTCACCGCCCGCACGGCCCCATCAGGATTAATATCCACCTGCACCCGAGGCTTACCTTCCACCCCGTCCTGCAACGCCCGCCGAGGATAGCTGGGCAACACACAGCGATCGCAGGCTACGGTACGAGGTCCTCCCCCTTCGTCGTTGCCATCTCCTGTGGTGTTGGTGCCGTCCGTGCCCGTGTCGCCACCCGTATTGCCCGTCCCCTCAGAGGAGCCGTTCCCCGTGCCGTTGCCTCCCAAACCGCCAAACAATCCCCTAAACGCATCGGCGTCAAGCTCCCCAAAGCCTGCGCCGCCGTCATCTGCGTCCTCTTCGTCGGTGTTGTAGCTGAAATCCGAATCCACATTGGTGTCAGCGGCGGGAGCAGGCTGGGAATCAACCTTTGGCTCGTTAGTAACAATTTGGGCAGGGGAGGGGGGAGCCGCTGATGGAGCCGCTGGAGCTGGGTTATTGGTGCGCTCACGCACTTCAGGGGGAACTTCTTTAGGAGGCTCCTCCTCCTTCTCTGGCTCCTCACCAAATACAAACAGCTCAATGGGAGGCGCTTCGGATCGTTCGCGCCCAAAGCCAAAATTTCCATACACGGAGGTAACGCCGTGGAGTCCCAACGAGCCCACCAGTCCAACCAGCAAGATTTTGCGCAGCTTAGACAGCTCCTGCTCATGCTGCTGATCACAAATTTCTGAAAGACTCATTAATAACTTCTGCGGCAATCACAGCAGCGTAAGTTTCTATTTATGTAGTTTGACCCATAATGATTGAAATCTTTTCAATAAGTCAATGCCCCTAGGTAATGAACCGAGGAATTCGCTGGGTAAGCTTTGGGGCGAACCCTTCAGCGCCCCTTGGGGCAATAGCTCACTGAAGGAACAGGGGGGAAATGGTAGCTTAAAGGAAATATTACTTGACATTCACTCTTAATAAGCGATACTTTTTCCTGAGTCTCTAAATTCAACTTGTGGTTAAGAGCTTGTCAACGCTGTTTTAGAGTCCAGTAAAACAGTGCTGAATAAGGATGCTCTTGATCCCCTATGTGGATAATCCTCAAGCTTCACAGGGGGGTTGAAGATGATGTCGGTGGCGATCGCCCCAGCCTTTGTTCCTCGCACTGGCTTCTCCCATCCTGTTCTATTTCCACATCCCAATTTCCTAATGTCATTTTCTTTTCTACTAAGAATATTTCTTGTTAGCGGACTGCCGCTAGCGACCTTGGTGTGGGGCTCTGCTGCTTTGGCCGAGTCCCCCGTTGATACGGCTGCGGTTCCTCAACCGATGTCCGGCAACACCCCTTCCATTGAAGCGACTGATACGACCGGGGCTGACGACGTGGGTGCGATGGCTTCGGCGATCGCGGTTCAAAATATCATCGCTGAAAATGCTGCGGCTGAAAATACAGCACCCGACAGTGAAACCACTGAGGGAGCGATCGCTCAAGCATCTCTCCCTAGAGACTTAGCCGACGCTAGCGACACCCAAACCCCTAGCGACGACGACACGGCCGCCAATTTGTCGGACCCTGCGGAGAACTCCGCTAGCGACAACGCCGACGCAACCATTGCCCAAAGGGAGTCGTCCGCCGATGGAGCCACCGCCGACGGTGACGGGGTGCTGCGATTTACGGTGACGGGTACCCGAAACCCGGTGCCGGTGGACGACTTGCCCGCCACGGTGACGGTTTTTGAGCGAGGGGACTGGGAATTTTACGAAGCGGATGGGTTGCAAGAGCTATTGCGCTACGAGCCAGGAGTATCCGTGGACGGATCCCTGCAGCGCTATGGTGCCCAGGACATTAACATTCGCGGTATTGAAGGCAACCGGGTGCTGTTCCAGGTGGACAACATTCGCCTGCCAGAATCTTTTACCTTCGGTGGACTGCCGCCTGGAGGATTCCGCATCGGACGCGGTGACTATGTGGATTTTGCCTCCCTTCAGGCAATCGAGGTGCTGCGGGGACCGGCGTCTACCCTTTACGGTAGTGATGCCCTCGGTGGCGTAGTATCCTATCGCTCGCTCCGCCCCAGCGATATTTTGGAGGATGAAAACGACACCTTTGCCGGGGATATTTCCACCACTTACCTCAGCGCCTCCGGTGGTTTTAATAACGTGGGTCGCTTTGCTGGACGCATCGGTCCCGCCTCCGGAGTATTTGTGGAGAGCCGCCGCGACGCTCGAGAAATAGACAATTTTGGTCCCGTGGAATTTAGCAACAGCATCGACACGAGCGACACCAATGAGTTTACCAATCTGGTTTACGACATTAACGACGTTAGCCAGCTCAATGTGATATTTGAGGAAATTAACCGCTCCAGTAAGTATAAAGTTGCCCAGGGCAACCGCTCTTTTTCCGCCCGCCGAGCGTCTTTGACCCAGCTACGCAGCACCGGTGAAAACCGCATTGAGCGCACCCGCCTAAGCCTGGGCTACGAATACGACAATCCCGATAGTGAATCGTTCTTGCAGTTTGCTCGGGCGCAAATTTATTACCAAAATGCCGACACCACCGAGGAAGTGTCTGAGATACGTCCTTTGGGGTCGGCGCGGTTAGGGGAAGAGCCCATCCGCCGCGATAGTTTTAACGAGTTCCAGTCCGATAGCTATGGGGCGGATATTCAGCTACGCAGCGATTTTGAAACGGGGGCGGCTCAACACCGGTTAACGTACGGTATTGACTTTTCTCAAACGGAAAATTCCCGTCCTCGCGATCGCACTCAAACGGGCTTAATTTCCGGCATTACCACCCGTAACTTCGGCGTGTCCGGCACCTTCCCCGAAAAGGATTTTGCCGATGGCGAAACCACGCGCCTAGGAATTTACGCCCAGGACGAAATTTCCATTGGTAATTTTGAAATTATTGCCGGTTTGCGGTTTGACCACTACGACCTAGACACTAGCAATAGCGATGAATTTAACGGTGAGGCGGTGGATCTAGATGCCTCTGCCCTGTCCCCGCGCATCGCGCTGCTGTATCGCGCCACCCCGGAGCTGTCCCTTTACGGTCAATATGCGCGAGGTTTCCGTGCTCCCCTTTACAGCGAAATCACCAGTGGTTTCACCAACTTCGCGTTTGGCTACGAAACCATTTCCAGCCCCGACCTGGAGCCAGAAACCAGCGATAGCTTTGAAATCGGTATTCGCGGTAATTACCCCCAGTTTGACTTTGGCATCACCGGCTTTTACAACACCTACGACAATTTTATTGCCACCGGTCAACTAGTCGGGCGACGCCAGCTCAGTCCGGATCGCTCCATTAACCAGTTCCAAACCATCAACGTGGACGGGGCGCGAATCTACGGCATCGAAGTGAGCGGGGAATATCGCTTTAGCCCTGAGCCCTATGGATTGAGTATTCTAGGCAGCCTGGCGTATACGGTGGGCGACGATCTAGAAAACGATGAGCCCCTCAACACTATCGATCCCCTAAAGGCGGTGGTGGGACTACGGTACACGTCCCCTGATGATATTTGGCGAGCGGAGTTTATTGGCACCTTTGCCGGAGAGGCTCGCACCCCCGATGGGGAACAGTTTGTTCCCGATGGCTATGCGGTGTTTGACCTCATTGGTAGCTACAATCCCACTCCCAACTTCGGCGTTAATGTGGGCGTCTACAATATTTTCAACAATGAGTATTACCAATACTCTGAGGTGCGGAATATTGGTGTTCAGGAAGATGACGACGGCGTTGAACAGTACACCCAGCCGGGCATTAACGTTCGCGTTGGGCTTAACGTTCGGTTCTAAGGGAGCGGCGACCTAGGGCGTGTCATCAATTAAGCTCCAGAAGCTTGACATAGTGGAGAGTACGCGCCCTTGGGAAATAAAAATACTAGGGGCTGAAACCCTTATGGCTCTTAACTTAGAGATTTAAGAGATTTAATTGATGACAGCCCCTAGTCCACTATCTAATCCACGTTGTCGCAGAGTTTGTAACTATCAGACTCTGCGCTTTTTGGCTTTTGGTTAGTTTTTTACTGCTTTTCCGCTGCTTTTTTGCACAAGTTTTTTCGTTCAAATTTCTACTTTCAAATTTCTACTTTCAGATTTCTACTTTCAAATGTCTACTCAAAAGGGATTAATGATGACGACTTTAAATAACGGGCAGCGGCGATGGGGTGTGCGATGGCGGCTGGGGGCGATCGCCCTGCTTATGGCCACGGTGGGGGCGATCGCCGCCTGCTCAGCAGACGCCCCGTCCAAGGACACCCCCGGAGCCGAAGCCCCCGCCACGGAAACGTCCCCTGAAGCAGCGATCGAAACCACCAGCGCCGGTGAAGCTGAACAAACGTCCGATATTAAAGTCATCGTCACCCTCACCTCCCTGACCGCTGATTTAGTGCACACCCTCGATGAGGAGAAATTGGCCGCCATCCCCGGCAGTTCTCTATTGCGGGAGGACAGTCGCTTTGCAGGGCTAGAGGTGGTTAGCGAAGGGCGAGCCGAGCCGAATTTGGAAAAAATCGTGGCGTTGAAGCCAGATTTAGTGATTGGAGCCGCTGGATTTCATGACAAAACGTTAAATCGCCTAGAGGAGCTGGGGGTTAAAACCTTGGCAACGGACGTTAACGGCTGGGACGGTTTAAAAGCCCTAACCACGGATCTGGCTCAGCAAATGGGAGCTGACCCCCAGCCCCTTCTGGGTCGCTACGACGCCTGCCTAGCCAAAGCCCCTGAATCAGCCCCCTCCGCGTTGATTTTGGTAAGCCGCCAACCCCTGTTATCCCCCAACAAAAACAGTTGGGCAGGGGATTTTCTGTCTAAATTTAATGTGAAAAATCTTACGGCGGATCTCCAGGGAAAAAGCCCCTTCGACGGCTATATCACCCTGTCGGAAGAGAAAGTTTTAACCTCTAATCCGGAAGCGCTGCTGGTGGTGAACACCCAGGATAATCTGCTGGAGCAGCTTAAAAAAGATGCATTTTGGGGCAAGCTAAAAGCCACCCAAACAGACGCCGTACATACCTTTGACTACTTCGGATTGGTAAATCCCGGCAGCGTTGCCAGCATCGAGGCAGTGTGTGACAAGCTCGCCCAGTTGCCAGGATCCGACAGTTAGTTGCGACGGTTAATGCCCAAGCGGTGCGTTGGCGGGGGCGGTTTTCTGGACCCCGCCGGTGTGGATTTCTCGGTAAACGCTCTTAGTAAATCCCTTGGCTATTTTGGGAATTTTTTT
>CALCTI010000469.1 GCA_937894105.1 uncultured cyanobacterium | reverse complement strand
TTTGACAGTTTGTGCTACTACGCGTATGTTGTTATCGTTGGCGTAATCGGGATTGAGTTCTATGGCTAGTTTGTAATTGGCGATCGCTTCCTCTAACTTCCCTTGCTTATACAGCGCAATCCCGCGGTTGTTGTAAGCTGCGGCATTGTTAGGGTCTAAACGAATAACCCGACTGAATATGACTTCTGCTTCTCGATAGTTACCAGCCGCTTGAGCAGCATTCCCCTGCCGAAAAAGCTCAGAAATACTTTCACCTTGAGCTAACCAGCGATCAGAGGACTGGTGCAAAGGACCATTAGTACGATCTTCCTGGGCCTCGATCCCCCCTGGCATCAACACCAGACCAGTCAGCACTACCCCCAGAACCTTTACCTGAATCATCAAAACTCCCAAACCCTTTCCCAATCATAACGGCAACCCATAATCCATCACAAAACATCGGTGGAAGCTTCCCAACCTCACCATTGCCATAATGGCGGAGCAGCCCTTTGGGTAATTCCATGGTTCAAACCCGCGATCACACACACCCCCAACCCACCCTCACCCTAGAAGAATTCCTAGCACTGCCAGAAACCAAACCCGCCAGCGAATTTATCAACGGCAAAATCCATCAAAAAACCATGCCCCAAGGAAAACACGGTGCCATCCAAGCTGAACTCACTGTGCAAATCTACGGGCTACGTCGCCAGAAAATTGCCCGCGTCATCACAGAACTCCGCTGCACCTTCGGCGATCGCTCCATCGTCCCTGACCTCGCCGTATTCAAATGGGATAACATCGCCCGCGACGCAGACGGCAGCATCGCCAACGCATTTACATGGCCCCCAGATTGGACCATTGAAATCCTATCGCCCGGCCAATCCCCATCGCGCCCCACAAGGAATATTTTTCATTGTCTAGAGCATGGATGTGTAATGGGGTGGCTGATTATGCCGGAAGACGAGTTCTCGGTGGTGGTGTATACATCCCAAGGGGCATCCTGTCTTGGCGAGCCGGGCGATCACCTACCGGTACCGGAATTTGCCGGGGAGTTGGAGATTACGATCCAAGACTTGATGGACTGCTTGCAGGATTAAGCGATCGCCACCCTACCCCAACACCGGATCCAAACAAGCCCGTAAACAACTCAAAATTCGATCCAGACGGTCAATGTAAAAGCGATCGCGATCCATCGTCAGGGCATGATTTTCCTGAATTCTAAGTCATACCATAACCAGCATAAAAACGCTTGTAAGGCGGATGTAGCCCCAGGACGATATCCTCCTTCGCCACCCCCAGTTCCATCAACTCCACCCCCACATCAATATCCGTCGTATTCTGCTGTAACCAAACTTTTCCGTCTTTAATATCAAAATGCAGCACCGAATGATAAACCCGATTCAACCCGTCCCATCCCACTCGCATCAGCAAATAGCGATCACGAACCGAATCAAAACAAAGCGCCATCTCCACCCCATTATCATCAAGAGCTGAACCGCCATGACTTTCCAGCAACGTTTGAACACACGACCGATAAAACGCTAACTTATCCACGTCACAACCTCCTCCAACATCGGGTCATAAACCAACAAATTCAATTGATAACGTTCCACCATACTTTGTGCCAAACGACTTTGAAAAAATGAGCCATAGGTATCAACAGGAACCGCCAGATACAGCTGCCGTTCTGGCTCTTTCACTTCAAGCATTAGCCGATAATTTAAAAACTGCCCCAATGCCGTGTGAAACTCACTAATCGGCGATGGTCCTGCAAAACTCTTCACCTCCACCGCAATTTTTCTGGTGTCCCGTTCCGCAGCCAGCAATCGCTCCGCCGCCAAATCAATTTTAATTTTGACCTCTTCCCACGCTAGCTCAAGGGGATCATGAGAAATGCGCCACCGATCTTTTTCCAAAGCTCGCCGCACCGACCCATGGAACAGATCCCTCGCACTCATATCCACTTCTCATACCAAATCCGGAATATTAACTCCAACTTCGTAAAGGCAGCCCAATGAGTGCTAAGCCTTTCGGAATAAGGGTTTAGCTAAAACCATCATCTTGGGGTAGTTAAAGCGGATTTGGTATCAGCAATCACATCGCCCACCCAGCGATAGGTATCGCCCGCCTCCCAAACTCTCCCATGCATAATTGCCACTCCCTTAAGCTCTCCCCCAATCATAGCCACCCCTCCAATCCTTCCCTGAGGAAAATTTGGGTAGACACAGCGTCAGCAGGTTTCCCCATGGTGACAACAATACAAACCGCACTCAGCCTGGATCAATTTTTGGCGATGCCGGAAACGAAGCCTGCTAGTGAATATGCCAACGGGATTGTTGCCCAAAAACCAATGCCTCAGGGAGAGCACAGCCATATCCAAAGTTGTCTGTGTCGAGAAATTGATCAATTTGCAGCAGACCGAAAGATTGTCCTGGCGCTGACGGAATTGCGGTGTACCTTTGGGGGGCGATCGCTCAAAGCTGCTAATTTCTCCGATTTGAGTGAAACTTTTAACGGCGATATTTCTAAAGTAATTGGCTCGGACACTTTGAATTGTCTTTAGCTTAGGAAAGCAGCGAGTCATCAAAATTGCGATGGGCATCTGTTTCCGTTTCTATCCGCTGCATGATATTTGATGCCAAATCAAACTTTTCTGAATAAGAAGCCAGACAGAATAATAGTAAGAGTGAATCTAATTCAAGATCATCAATAAAAGCCAGATTTCTCCAATCTTTCTGCGAAGAATCAGAGTTCTTAGCGTTCCACCGATCCTCTAGCTTCAGTAAGGTTTGCTGTACGAAGGATTGAGGCAGCAACTCTGGAGGAGCTCCAACTCCAGCGATATTTTTCAAAACGGTTCGGCGACGTTTTTCAGCTCGACTTAGCTGGGCTAATCTATTCACTACGAACCACACAAGGACACCAAAAACAACTGGCAATAAATACTGAATCTCCTTTTCAATAAAGATAAAGAGCCCTCCAATAAGAACCAGAGGTAAAGATAACCACCAAAATAGGTAAGTTACTAAGACGCTTTTGTTGTGTAAAGAAAGTGGAAAGCCATCTACACTTTTATAACTGCTGCTCAAACAATAGTATGACTCCAGTGGAAATAATGGCATTCCAAGTATAAAAAATTTGGTTTTAATACTTTCTGCGCCAATAGAATCTACCTCTCCAAAAAATTGGGTTCCTATACGCATATCGAAAATTTAATCCCGTTCAATACAGCCATGGAAACTATCAAGTCTCAAAAAATTATACTGTATTAGGAACCAGTCAAACACATCACGCAAGAACAGTCGACTCTCAAGTGAGAAGTCTATGGTCAGTGGTTTAGAGATTATGATTACCTTTGAAGGACCACGAATAAAATCAGATCGCTTCAAGTATATGAGCATGAAAACCGAGGGATTGAAAATATTGAATGGGTTTAGCAAAAGAAGATTGATCGGCTAAACATTCAAGTTCTGCTTGTAAGAGAGGATAAAAGTCCGAGTCAAGCCGTTTAAGCATTTGGCGTGATTGTTCTTCCGTCAAGCCTAATTGTTGGCTCAGCGTTGCTTGAGATCTACGTTCTAGTTTAGATAAAGGCTGCATTAAATCAGCAATAAATAGAATTTGATTCGATTTAAGTTGT
>CALCTI010000468.1 GCA_937894105.1 uncultured cyanobacterium | reverse complement strand
CATCAGTATAGTGAGTATAAGCCATTGGAGATAACACGGTCGGGAGTTTTATGCTCAGAGATTTTTCCTGGGCTTTGGTTGGATAAGGACGCTTTGCTAGCGGGGGATTTAGCTAAGGTATTGACGATCGCCCAGTCCGGCATCAATTCCCCACAGCATCGAAAATTTGTGGCCCGCACTAATCTGAGAACATAGCTACATCCACACGCTCGGCTTTTTCGTTGCCTTCCACCAAACGTTGAAAATAGTCGCCTAAGGTGTCCGTACCGGTTTCGGGCGTGGCGTCGGCGTCGTATTCGCCAGTTTCAGGATTCAACGCCAGCATTGATTCTGTGGCGTAATAATGCCCAATCCGCGCCAGCTCTGCCTTTGCCGCCACCGGCTTAATCACCTTACCGATCGCCTCCATTACCGCCGCAATTCGACTGAGCAACGAAGCTGGCACACTCTTAAACTTAGGCTCGCGCCCCACCAACTTAAATAAAATTTCCCCTTGTTCTCGCTGGGTTAGGGCCGGACCTGGTCCCCCGATGGGTAAGATTCTGTCTTGCAATGACGGTTTGTCTAAGCAGTCAGCGATATAGTTGGCTAAGTCGCGATCGCTAATGGGCTTGCAGGCGGTCAAGGTGCCATCGCCAAAGGTTAGAAACGCTTTCCCATTTTTTACCCGCTCTACCTGTCCCGCCAAGGATTTAAAGAACGCAGTGGGGCTAACGATGGAATAGGTCAGCCCCGACTCTTGCAACTCCTTTTCCAGCGCCAGCTTGGCATGTTGAAACACCAGTAACGGCTTTTGAACGCAAATCGCCGAGAGTAACACCATTTGGATAACGCCGGACTCCTTTGCTAAAGCCAACACATTCGCCTGAGCTTGATAATCGATCGCCCAAGCATCGTCAGGCTCCCCGGTCCGTGACGCCATACAGGACACCACCGCGTCGAATTTTTGGGGCTGTCCCTCGTGCTGAAACACCTGTTCCGCCAGAAACCCCTTATCCTTTACGTCCCCAAAGCGCACCTCTGCCCCGTGCAGCATTTCAGTGATTTTATCTTGGGTCAACTTCCGCCCCACCCCTGCCTTTTGGCGAGCAATGCAAACCACGCGATATCCGCGCTCTATCAGTGCAGCAACGGTGGCACGTCCAATGGTTCCTGTGCCACCCAACATCAAAATACGTTTAGCTGCCCCACTCCCGGAGTCCGTCGCTTCTGCATTGTTGTCAACGCTGCTTACCATTTCCATCTCCTTCTGTATAAATTGCCTCGCTGCATTGATTAAGTCGCCTAAGTGACCCTGCTGGTAAGTGACTCTGCTGGAATTAAACTTTGGCTTCTGCGGCCACCTGTGGCACTGGATCTTCGGTCAGGGTCGCGATCGCCCCCTTCACCCCATCATTTTCCGCAAAGGGCTTTAGGGCCTGAGCTAACCGATAACGCACCTGCCAATCCTCATCAGTCACCAGGGGCAATAATAACGGCACTGCCCGGTCGTCTTTTAAGTCTCCCAAGGCACTAATGGCCGCCAATCGCTCCAGCTCCGTTTCCGAGTCCAACGCTTTTTCCAACGTTTCGAAACATCGGCGATCACCCAATACTCCAAGGGCTGCTACGATACTCAACTTAAGTAGCCACTCCGAAGTACCTTCATAGGTCTTAATCAAATCCTCAAAAGCGCTGGTGATCTGTAGCGCTCCTAAACAGTCCGCCGCCGCCGCTTTTACGTCCATTTCCCCATCGTTCAGCAGGCGATCGCGCAGCAACGCCTCCGTCTTGGTCACATCCGACGTGCCCACCGTATCAAACTGACTCACTGCCGAATATCGCACTCGCGCATTACTGTCGGCGATCGCCACCTGCAATAGCTCAAAGCCCTCCTCCGGCGGTAACTCCCGCACTTCGTTAACGGCCACCAGGCGATCGCCCAGCTCTCCAGTTTCTAAACGACTGCGCAATGCTTCTGCTTTGGGGGACATGGTCATGGATTAAAAGTTAATTGCAAGGTAGTCAAAAAACGCAACTAAAAGATTTAGAGGATTAACGCCCTCTAAAGTATCGGTCCTTTGGCCCCCTTGCACCCTGTAATTTCGGAAATGCAATAGCTTACAAGCCTACTTTTACCAAGCTTACCTATCGTGACTTCAGTTAGCTCCGTCTCCGTTAATGTTGCTTCCCCTGTTCGCCAAACCACCTTGCCTGAGGTTCCCCCGTTAGGCATTTTGTACGGCATCGGTGTTGGTCCTGGCGATCCTGAATGGATCACCGTTAAAGGGCTGCGCCTGCTACAAAGCGTGCAAGTGGTGGCCGTTCCCCAAAATCGTCAGGGAGAACCGGGGCTGGCCTACGCGATCGCCCAACAATACCTACGCCCCCACCAAACTTTAATTACCCTAAACCTTCCCTTCACCACTGATCCAACCCAACTTGAGACAGGCTGGGGTCAGTCGATGACCACATTGCTACCCCATTTGCGAGCCGGGCGAAACGTGGCATTTTTAGCGGAAGGGGATATCAGCTTTTACAGCACCTTTTCTCACGTGGCCCGGTCCGCCCAGCTCCACGAACCCGGTATCACCATCGAAACGGTGCCCGGTGTGTGCGCCCCTCTAGCCGCCGCCAGCGCCCTCAATATTCCCCTGTCCCTGTGGCATGAAAAAGTGGCCATTTTGCCCGCCCTTTATGAGGTGTCGGAGCTAGACCACGCGTTGGATTGGGCAGAGGTGGTGATTTTGATGATAGTGGGGGCGGTGTTTGATTTGGTTTGGGAGTGTTTAAAGGGTCGCGATTTGCTAGACCATGCTTGTCTGGTGGAATGGGTGGGCTGGTCCCAGCAGAAAAACTGGGTGGGTTGGCAAGATCTAAAGGGCTACAAGCCGCCCTATTTCTCAGTAGCCATCATTAAACGGCAGCTCAACTCTGCCCCCTTTCCTAAGAATATGTAATGGGAAGGTGTAAGTAGACCGGTACGTAAAACTGGGCGTTCCCAATTCTTACAAAAGCCCCCTAAATCTGTTGCAAATGGTCCACAATCTGGCTGTTGCGCTACGCTTCCTTAATACCCGGCTAGTTTTTCAATGGTGCGATGTTACGCGCCCTATAAATCGCCTTAAATCCAAGGGTCTAGTAAGTTTCTAACGTTATGGCTGCCCATTCTATTTCCACGCCGCCGGAGTCCCAAACCCACGATCGCTCCCCCCTGATCCCCCCGGTAAAATTGCTAATCATGTTCCGCTTAGGGCTGTTTCAAATGGCCCTGGGGATCATGTCCGTGTTGACCTTGGGGTTACTCAATCGGGTCGCCATTGATGAGCTGGGCATTCCAGCAACGATCGCCGCTGGCGCGATCGCCATGCACCAATTTGTAGCACCAGCGCGGGTGTGGTTTGGGCAACTGTCCGATTCCAAGCCTATCTTTGGCACTTATCGCACAGGCTATATTTGGGGCGGCGCGGCGGTGTTTGTCACCATGGCATTTGTGGCAGTGCAGGTGTTGTGGCGACTGGGTAGCGCCGTTGCAAGTCCCTGGCAGTGGAGCGGCGAGGCGATCGCCTGGACCGGATTATTTGGACTGGTTTTTGCCGTGTATGGCCTAGCCCTTAGCTCCAGCTCGACCCCTTTTGCGGCCCTGCTGGTGGATGTGTCGGATAAGGATCAACGATCGCGTCTAGTGGGCATTGTCTGGTCCATGTTGATGGTGGGGATCGTTATTGGGGCTATTTCTACCAGCATTTTGCTGCGGCAGGTGGAAGAAGCGAGCGACCTTTCCCTGGTGCAAAGCAGCATTAGCCAGCTATTTTTGCTGGTGCCCGTGGTGATTTTGGTGCTGACCGCGATCGCCACCTGGGGCGTGGAAAAAAAATATTCTCGTTTTTACCATCGATCTGCACAATCCGATGGGGCAGGAGGCGATGACGAACGGGAAGACAAGATTACTCTGGGGCGATCGCTGCGAATTTTAACCGCCAGCCGCCAAACCGCTTTATTTTTTAGCTTTTTGATTGTGATGACCATGGGTCTGTTCCTGCAAGAGGCGGTGCTGGAACCCTACGGCGGCGAAGTATTCGGCATGACCATTGGCGAAAGCACCCAGCTCAATGCCTTTTTCGGCATGGGCACTTTAATTAGCCTGGGTGGGGCTGGATTTTTGATTGTGCCGCGCCTCGGAAAAAAATCCACGGTACGCCTGGGGTGTTTGCTGGTGGCGGTCTGCTGTTTGATCTTTATTGCGGTGGGCTTTACGGGCGACGCCAGACTGTTTAAAGGCAGCGTATTTTTGTTTGGCTTGGCGGCGGGGATCACCACCACCGGAGCCATTAGTCTGATGTTGGATCTGACGGTGGCGGAAACGGCGGGTACGTTTATCGGCGCGTGGGGTCTAGCTCAGGCCATGTCCCGGGCGTTGGCTACGGTTTTTGGAGGGGCGGTGCTGGATATTGGTCGCGCCCTATTTGGACAGGGAGAGGCGAACGGCTTGGCATCTTACGGTTTGGTGTTTACGGTGCAGGCAGCGGCAATGGTGATAGCGGCGCTGGTATTGCTAAGGCGGGTGAATGTGCAGGAGTTTCAAACGAAGGCGGAAACGGCCCTGTCCACGGTGTTGGCCACGGAAGTGGACTAGAGCGTGTTATCAACTAAACTCCAGAAGCCTTACCTAGGGCGTGTCATCCATTAATCTCCAGAAGCCTTATGCAGTGGGGAGTATGCGCCCTTTGAAAACAAATAAGGCTCGGGGCTGAAACCCTTATGGATCTTGACTTAGGGATTCAATTGATGACAGCCACTAGTGGGACGTACACGTCCTTTCTAATAAACAAACTAGGGACGGTGCTGCTAATAAGTTTGAGATTTAATTGATGACCGCACC
>CALCTI010000467.1 GCA_937894105.1 uncultured cyanobacterium | reverse complement strand
TTAGGGGGTGATCTGGAGGAGTTAGGGGGTGATCTGGAGGATCTAGACCTGATGGGAGCGGGGGCTGATGATCCTTTTGCGGCGATCGCCTCGGACAGTGGTGTTGCTGAGGATGGAGGGAGCAGTGCTGATGCTGATCCCTTTGACCTAATGGCTGAGAGCGAGGAAGACAGCATCGTATCCTCGGCAAATGCGGGGTTTGCTGATGATCCTTTTGGCACCTCTGGGGACCATTCAGGGGATAACGATAGGACGAGTAACAGCGACGATCTGTTTGGCGAAGGAGATGGCGGTGATCCCTTTGGGAGTGATGAGTCGGCGTCGCCAATGGACTTGGATAGTGACTTTGCCGGTGCTTTAGGCAGCGAGTTTGGTGGCGATGGGGAAGGTGATTTGGGCAGCGATTTTGAAAGTGACTTTGGCGGTTCCCTGGATGAGGGCCTTGGCGGTGACTCAGATGATTTGGATCTAGGTAGTTTGGATTTAGGGGCAGATGCTGGAGAACTGGGGGAAGAGGCTGCCGGTGGTTTTGGAGGGTTTGGTGAAGAAGCCTTGGCGGCAGATTTGGCGGTAGATTTGGGGGTGGATGCCTCGCCAGAGCCCCCAGCCATGGATACCCCTGGGAAAGAGGACAGTGATGGTTCGGAGGGCGAAATAGAGGACGAATTAGGGTTTGACTCCTCTTGGGATCTGGAGGAAATTGATGGACCTGGCAGCATGCAAGAAGAGGGGGAGCTGGGCAGCGATGCTTTTGCCCACCCTGATGAGGTGGATCAGGAATTTTTGCAAGATGTGTCTTTTGCGAATAATGCGCCCTTTGGGGATTTAGATGATTCGGTAACGTTGGGAACTCCAGTATTGGACGAGGTGTCAGGAGTGATCCCTTCTGGATCGGGCGTAGAGGGCGTAGAGGTGGAAAACCCAGCTGGGGGCGAAGTTTTTGAGGAGAACGTTGGAGGATCTTTTGAAGGAGATCTTGATGGTGATATGGATTTGGGCTTGGGATCTGGCTTTGCGACGGAAACTGGAGCCCTGGAGCTAGGGGATGACGAAGGGTTTGGATCCCTTGATTTGGGAGAGGGAGATTTTGAGGGTGGGGAGTTAGGGCCCATGAGCGAAAATACTAATTCAGAGTCAGCTAGCGATGAGGCTGGTTTCGGCAGTTTTGATACTGGTGGATTTGACTTGAATAGTGGCGAGCCAGTGATCGCTGGCGGCGAAGGTTCTCTTGGTATAGAGGAGGAAATGGTGGCGATCGCTGGGGATAATACTGCTGATAACAGCGCCAACGGGGTTGATGGGGGGGGCGATGCTTTTGGGGGGGGCTTGGAGGATAACCCCTTTGGGGGCGATGACGGAGGAAATCCCTTTGGATCAGGGGAGTTTGATGATTTTCCTGAGTCTTTTGAGTTAGGCGACGACTCAGGGGCGGCCCCGGCAGCGGGTGAGCCTTCTGAACCAAGCCTGTCTGACGGCAGTATGTTTGGGCAGGAGTTGAGTGAACCGAGTATGTCGTCAGGGATGCCTGCGGAGGGGAGCGATCCTGCTGACGATATTTCCATTTCTAGTTTTCTTCCCGGTGGTCGCAATGCTGAGGAGTCAGACGATGGCGATCGCACAGAATTTATGACCGAGCTAATGGTGGACGAGGTGGGAGAGCTAACGCCGCCCACGGTGTCGCCCCCCCGTTCCTCCTCGCCGATGCCACCCATTCCCGACGGTGAAGCAGAAGAGCGCGAAGAAACACTATTTATGATGCCCCAGGGGGCAGATGGGTCCGAGTTTGGAGACTTTGGATCCATTGGTGGGCTTGATCAGGACGATGGTTTTGAGTTGGGCGATGCGTCCGATGCGGAGGCGTTTGCGCCGTTGCCTGACGAAAGCGAGCTCAGTCAAAATGATGCGCATCAGGAAGAGCTGAGTTCCTTTATTGATGACGCTTCGATGGAGGCGATCACCGATCCTAGTGATACCTCTGGTAATGATGCGGACGCGTTTTCTATGGATGAGCTGGCGACGGATATGTCGTCCATTTCGGCGATTTCTGATTCTTCCTCCGGCGGCGGCAGCGACTTTATGGATGACCTGGATGAATTTGACGATCTGGGTAGCCTGCCAGACTTCAGTTTGACCAA
Organism: uncultured cyanobacterium; assembly: GCA_937894105.1. Taxonomy (GTDB): domain Bacteria; phylum Cyanobacteriota; class Cyanobacteriia; order CACIAM-69d; family CACIAM-69d; genus CALGDE01. The sequence goes on along the minus strand of CALCTI010000467.1, from coordinate 3,828 downwards.
TGCCAACGCGGAATTTACAGGGGATGACGATGACTTTTCCCTGGGGGACGGCGCCGGGTCCATTAGCAACTTGGCGGGGAGCGGTGATAATGAAATCTTTAATATTGGCAGCGGCGGTGGCAGCGCTCCGGAGGAATTGCTGAGCTTTGACCAGCCGGAAAGCCGAGCAGCGGAACCGGTGGTTACTACAGAAGGCAGCTTGCTGGCTCCCTTTGATAATGCCCGTTTGAATACTAAGCAGGTAGTGACTGCCATGGCGGCAGGGCTGGTGGCGACTATTAGCGTGTCGGGGATGGCCTATTTGGGCATGAGCTTTGCGAAGGATCAGGGGGCAAACGAGGAGACCATTGGGGAAATTCGCAATATTGGGTTGCTTTCGGCGCTGGTAGCGGGCTTAAGCAGCGGCGGCGTGGCCTGGTTCCTGGGGCGGCGATCATCGCGGCAATTTGACCAGTCAGCGGTGGATTTACAGGTGCAGTTTGATTCAGTATGCCAGGGGAATTTGGGGGCTACCGCCAAGGTGTTTGGAGACGATGAGTTTGGGGACTTGGCTAATGGCTTTAACCAGATGATGCGGGTGATTTCCAGCACCATGGGGGATGCCCAGCGGAAAGCCCAGGAGCAGGAGCAGGCACGGGAAGATTTGCAGCGGCAGGTGATTCGCCTCCTGGACGACGTGGAAGGTGCTGCCCGAGGAGATTTGACGGTGCAGGCGGAGGTGACGGCGGACGTGTTGGGAGCCGTTGCTGACAACTTTAACTTGACCATTCAGAACCTGCGAGAAATTGTGCAACAGGTTAAGTCGGCGGCGCGCAAGGTGAACGAGGGTTCGTCGGAGAATGAGGCGTTTGCCCGGGCTCTGTCGTCCGATGCGTTGCGCCAGGCGGAGGAGCTGGCGGTGACGTTGAATTCGGTGCAGGTGATGACCGACTCGATTCAGCGGGTAGCAGAAAGTGCGTCGGAGGCGGAGGAAGTGGCGCGATCTGCGTCGTCTACGGCACTGAAGGGGGGTGAAGCGGTGGAACGCACGGTGGCCGGTATTTTGCAGATTCGAGAAACGGTGGCGGAAACCACTCGCAAAGTAAAACGGCTAGCGGAATCGTCCCAAGAGATTTCGAAGATTGTGGCTTTGATTTCTACTATTGCTTCACGGACCAACTTGCTGGCATTGAACGCCAGTATTGAGGCGGCTCGAGCTGGGGAAGCGGGTAAAGGCTTCGCTATTGTGGCGGACGAGGTGCGACAGCTGGCGGACCGGTCTGCGAAGTCGTTGAAAGAAATTGAGAAGATCGTGATGCAGATTCAGGGTGAGACAAGCTCTGTAATGACCGCTATGGAGGAGGGGACCCAGCAGGTGATTGAGGGGACCAAGCTGGCGGAACAGGCGAAGCGATCGCTGGACGATATTATTCAGGTATCGAACCGCATTGACGTGCTGGTGCGCTCCATTACGGCGGATACGGTGGAGCAAACGGAAACCTCTAAATCTGTGGCTCAGGTGGTGCGGTCCGTAGAGAAAACGGCGCAGGATACGTCCCACGAAGCCCAGCGGGTGTCCGGCTCACTACAAAGTTTGGTGGGCGTTGCGCGAGACTTGTTAACGTCGGTGGAACGTTTCCGAGTGGAGTAGGGCTAAGTTCTGGCGGTGCAATCCAAACTCCCGAGGGCGAATGCTTTTTATCATTGCTCTGTGCCCTAGGGAAACACTGGGTTAGTAACGTTTTCAGGATATTTAAAGGGGCACTCACAAGTAAGCTCTAGCCCTGAGCTACATTGGATATGAAAATTAGACACTAGATACTAAGGCTGTAGTTAGGCGGTTTTCTCGTTTGATTCAGCCGTTGGAGAGGCGACTAGCCATGCAAGATCAACAGCAGCGCATCATGGGGTATTTCATTGAGGAGGCGCGGGACCACCTCAATACTCTGGAACAGGGGCTTTTGAATTTGCAGGCGACGGTGAATGACCCGGAGATGATTAACGAGGTGTTCCGGGCAGCCCACTCGGTGAAAGGTGGGGCGGCAATGCTGGGGCTGGGCAGCATTCAGCAGACAGCGCACCGGTTGGAGGATCATTTTAAGGTGCTGAAGGAGCATCCGGTCCCCATTGATCGGGATTTGGAGTCGCTCTTTTTAAAGGTTTTTGACACCTTGGTGGAGCTGCTGGACCATTTGCAGGGTTCCTTTGGGCTGACGGATGAAATTGGCGATCGCATCCTGAAAGAAGCAGAGCCCGCCTTTAATGCCCTTAGCGTATGCCTAAGCCAGGAAATGCAGGCCCAGGGACTTTCGGAAGAGGAAACCCCCACGGTGCTTAGCCCCTTTGTGACCGGGGATACGCCAGAGTCGAGCCTGGCTAAGGTATTTCAGCAGGAAGTGTCCCAGTATTTGCGGCAAATTTTAGACCGGTTTAAACAGGACGATAATGCTGCCGGGCGCTCTGGTTTGGGGCAACTTTGCCAACAGCTACAGGATTTGGCCCAAGGCTACGAAATGCCGGAGTGGAACCAGCTCCTGAGTGCAGCAAAGCAAGCAGTATTAAATCCCAATAATTCCTATCGCCAGCTAGCGCCGGTGCTGATTCGCGACATTAAAACAGCGCAGGACTTGGTGATTGCGGGGCAGGGGGATGCGATCGCGGTGGGGCTAGAGCTACGGGAGCTGGCCCAAGGGGGCGAAGCTGACACCACGGAAATTTTGCCCTTCGGTGCGGAAACGGTGAACTTGGAGTCCCTAGAGAACCAAGGGGGCAACGCCTTTGAAGATCTATTTGACGGTGATATGGCTGACGCATCCCTTGAGGACGTTAGTGAAGCAGCCGACAGTGACAATGAGCTGGACTTTGACTGGCTCTCTGGAAACGCGACGGGAGCAGCCACAGGAATTGATGGCATTGAGCTTAATACCGGCAATCCTCCCAGTGCACCAACGGAGTCAGGGGCAGGGCGCGTCACCAATGGTCCCGAGGTGGGAGATGTGGAGCTGAATACCCTAGCGGATCTGTTCGAAGGGGAGGTGTCGGAATTAGAGGATGTGTGGACGGCGGATGATATTGAAAGCTTTAGCGAGCTCAACACCGAAGCCGAAACAGATAACGGCAGCAAGTTTAGCGATTTTTCCGATTTGTTCTTCGATACGGACGTGGAGGGAGCGTCACCGTCTGCACCCAGCTTGGACGATGACAGTAGCTTCTTAAATGATGATTTCCTTGACGAGCTAGTGATTCAGCAGGGGGTTAGCGAACTGTCGGATATGGGCGATGTCATGCTCCAGAATTTCGATGGTGGTAAGTCCGCACCTCCGGCAACGCCTCCCGTGGAGCCGCCCGCTGGCGATTCTAGCGTTGATGATTTATTGGCTATTGGTGAGGTTAGTGATGGCGGTGGATCGGGTGATGGGGATTTAGGCGCTTTATTTGACTCTGTTGGGGAGGTGTCCCTTGGGGATGGGGCAGCAGGCGAAGGGGCTGGCGATGCAGAGGGCGTTGATAATGGGGACGACTTGGGGGTGGACCTGCAAGGACTGGGCGAGCTGATCTTGGCGGGCGCTGAGGGCGATCTTGCGGAAACGGCCAATCAAGAATTCGTGGAATCCGTAGAATCCGTAGATCAAGGCGAAGCCCCTATGGCAGAGGGAGATCCCCTGGGAGATATGGCGGATTTGTTTGGTGGTGAGGCTCAAGGGGACGAACTGGCGGATCTGATGGGCAGTGACGGTGGTGATGATTTAGGAGCTGATCTGTTTGCAGAGGGCGGTGATAGTGGTGATACGGCGGCGTCTGGCGGGGCGTTAGAAGACTTGGGTTTAGGGGGAGGGAGATTTGGTTTTG